>CAJUQB010000010.1 GCA_910588285.1 uncultured Lachnospiraceae bacterium | reverse complement strand
TTGGCATCAACAAGAAGAAAGCCAAGGAGATTGAGGATAAGCTCCCGGTTCGGGTGCGGCCTGTATTTTTCGATATGGGGAGATACACCACACTGTTTTTTGAGCTGGACGAATAACGCCGGCAATGCAACAAAAGCCTTCTAAACTTACTATACTTTATACACTTTTGCACAAAGGGCATGATAACCAAACCGGTTATCATGCCCTTATCTTTACAGCAGATGTCTCGAATCATTCCTACACATGAAATTCCTTGATAATATTGTTGAGATGCCCCACCACTGTGTGCAGCTGATTCATGGAATCATTGATTTGATCCATCTCCTGGCTCTGGTTCTCCACACGCTCATTTACCTCCTGGCTGGCTGCCGTCAGCTCCTCAGTCTCGCTGGAAATACCGGAAAACTTATCTACAATTCCGTCCTTATTCCGATTCAGCCTGTCAACCGCAACCTCCAGCTCATTGATATCTCCCTCCATATTGGAAATATGGCTGTTGATCTCCTGGAACACATTCCTGGTATCACCCATGGTCTCCATACAGTCTGTTGTGGTATCCTGAATCTGCCCAATCTGGGTGCTGACCGTCTGAACCTCATTCTGAAGCTCCACAATGATCTGGTTGATATCCCCTGTGGCAGACGCAGTCTGGGAAGCCAGCTTCCCAATCTCCTCCGCCACAACGGCAAACCCTTTGCCTGCCTCCCCTGCCCTGGCTGCCTCAATGGACGCATTCAGCGCCAGCAGAGAGGTTTGGCTTGCAATCTCCCCAATGGTCTTGCTGATACTGTCAATGGATATGGATTTCTGGGAAAGGCTGTTGGCTGTCTCATAGGTAGTATCCTGCATCTTGCGGCTCTGGTCAAACTTCTGGGAAAGCAGCTCCACAATATTCATGCCGCTGTGGCATTGGTTCACTGCTGCTGCCGCTATCTCATTCATACGCTCCATGCGGCCCGCCACATTGGAAAGCTCCTCTGCAAACTCGCTGAGGTTCTCATTTGCCTGCTGGGTCTGCTGGGCAACATCATCAATTGCCAGCACGATCTGACTGAGGGTTTCCTTCACGGAATGATTATCTGACACCGCATTCTCCATAGAATCCTGCACCATGCCAAACTGTTCCTTCAAGGCATCGGATGCCTTTATCATCTGCTGTACAATCTGGTTCAGCCGCCCCCGGAGCTCCTGGATGGCCTTATCCATCTCACCCATCTCATCCCGGCGCTCACGCCCTGCCGCCGTCTGGCCATCCATCTGCAGCTGCAGCTTCAGCTCCCGCAGCTTGTCGATCTCGCTTTGCATGGCCACAATGGGCTTTGTGATGGTTCCGCTGAAAAATACCACAATAACGGCAACCACAACAGCAGCAATTGCCATCGTAATGATAAAGTACAGCATGATCCTGTTGGTCTCCTCATGGTACACGGAGACCGGCATAGCCACAATGATATTGCCCACATCGCTGGAAACGGTTGTCAGATACCGCTTTATGCCGTCATAGTCCTTCACCGGCACCATTGCCTTCTCCATGGCCGGGACATAGGCGCCCCCCAACACCTCATCTACCATTGAGACCTTCTCAGTGGCGGGGATAAATTCGCTGTTCTTATGCATCAGAATCATGCCGGAATCATCGGTCATAACTGCATAGCTGCCATCCGAGCCCACTGCAATCTCATTCATCATATCGAACATCGTCTGCAGATACAGGCTCATGCCAATAACGCCGGTAGAACCGTCCCGGCAGGTAAACTGTCTGGAAACCGGAAGTACCATCTGACCGTCATCCACATAGGGCTGGCAGTATACCTTCTCATCCACAGCCAGGGCCTCGGTATACCAGGGATAGCCGGTATAATCCCAGTCCTCCCCAAGCTCCAGCCTGCTTCCATCCAGAAAGGTTCCGTCCGTAAAGGCTGCAAATACGTCTGCCGTCCCTTCATTGGAATTCATCAATGCCTCCAGATAATTCACAACCCCATCCTGGTCCACGGTCTCTAAGGATTCCATATACACAACTGCTGCATCTACAATGGAAGTTTTCTGCTCAAGCCAGGTCTGAATCTCAGATGCGTAATAATCAGCTGTCGTCTTTACCTGCTTATCATTCATCCCATTGAAACGCTGACGTGTCCTCAGCAGAACACTCATCATTGCAATCAGCATACATCCGATACAGATTGCAGAAAAACATAAAATCATTTTTGTCTTAATCTTCATGGTACTATTCCTCCAAATATGTAATATGTTTTTTATTCCCTTCCGCTATTTTATCATACTGCAATACAAATAACAAGCCGAAACCTCCTCTTGAATCTCTCTTTCCAATTTTTCCGATTTTTAAAATGGGGTCTTGACAAAGGAATCATTTTATCCTATGATATAGTTCACATTGTTAACTATATGAAAACATATTTGATGGAGCATATACCGAATGACAGAGCATTTCGACTGGATCGACATGATGGAGCACATGCAGGAGATCCGGCTTTTTGCCGGACATCATATCAGAGGGAAACGGGAAGGCGCCACCTCTCCCCAGGAGGTGGATATGCTTTCCCGCATCTACCTGGCAGAGGGGCCGCTGAAACCGCTGCAGCTCTCCGAGCTTATGGGACTGAGCAAGTCAGCGGTCAGCCGCCTGATTGACAACCTGGAACGGAACGGATTTCTTGCCCGGGAATACAGCCAGCAGGACAAACGGAGCTACCGCCTTCACCTCACGGAGCAGGGAAGCCAGGAGCTGCAGCAGGCCTACCGCCATTATCTGGAGCCGATCTACCGGCTCCGGCGAACCCTTGGGGAGGAACGCTTTCACACGCTGCTTTCACAGATCAGGGAAGCAAATCATTTGTTGCAGAATACGGCAGCAGACAAATAGAAGTAAACGGAGGGAACACAATGACATTTTATCAGGAGCTTCAGCTCAGCCAGGCCGGCTCAAAATCCTACATCGCAAGCTTTGAACAGCCCCGGGACAGGTGGATACATATCGGAATCTATTTCTTTAAAATTATTCTGAATATCGCATTCTGCACTGCATTTATTGCATCCTTCTGCCTTTTGTTCGGCGCTGCCAACAGCATCGCAGGGCTATCTGTACTTCTCTGCGTTATGGTATTCCGCTCTGCTGATCTTGGGATCCGTCCCACCCATGGAGCAGCCTGCATATTCCCTCTCTATGCAATCCTGGCTGTGGGGCCCAAGCTGTCCTGCATACTTCCTGCCGGCTGGGCCTTTGGTACGAATGCCCTTTTCCTCCTGCTGCTTCTGGTACTGGGATGCCACAATGTCCTCATGTTCAACCATTCTACCCTGGTGCTGGCCTATCTTCTGCTTCTCGGAAATGATGTCAGCGGCGCACAATATGAGAAACGGCTGCTGGGGCTTTTGGCGGGCGCTGTTCTCACTGCGGCAGTCTACTACCGCAACCACAGGAAAAAATCCTATAAGCGTACCTTCCAAAGCCTTTTTCGGGAGTTTCGGCTCTCCTCTGCCCGTACCCAGTGGCAGCTTCGCTTTGCCCTTACCATTTCCAGTGCCATGCTGATCGCCTCTCTTCTGGAGATTCCCAAAGCCATGTGGATCGGCATTGCCGCAATGTCCGTATGTATGCCCTTTCCGGATGATATGACAAAGCGGGTCAAATTCCGTGCACCGGGAAACATCCTGGGATGTATCCTCTTCCTGGCTGCCTATTTCCTGCTGCCGGAGGGCTCTGTCTCCTACCTGGGCATCCTGGGCGGCATCGGCACCGGATTATCTGCAACCTACGGCTGGCAGACAACCTTCAATGCCTTTAGTGCCCTTTCCATGGCAGTTCCCGCCCTTGGTCTGCCCGGAGCTGTTTTATTGCGGATTTTTGGTAATGTGTTCGGCTCTGTCTACGCATGGACATTTGCCCATGTCTTCCGGCCGATTATTACCAGCCTTTGCCGCATCTATTCCCTTGCCTCGTCATAGACCTCCATAATCACGCCCATATCCTCCCGGCGGTCCAGATATGCAAAATGCATCTTCTCTCCAGGCTCGCCCTCAATCATTTCAGCCTCCAGCCAGGGCAGGCGTCCGGCTGCCAGCTCCCGCTCCATCACCTGGCCGAACTTTTCGTTTTTGTCCGGCATAATCACTGCAAAATGATGGACGCCGGGGCCGAATTTCTCCAGATGATCCGCAAAGGGGCCTTCCCCGGTGGGCTGGATCAATTCAATCTCCACATTGTCGATCTCAGTGGTAATGGCTGCCTTGATGTTAAGCTTCCCCGGCTTGCCGTTTACCTTCACCGGCGGAAAATGATCAAAATCCACTACATTCCACTGCTGGATGCCGAAATCCTCGGCAAATCCCTTCATCGCCTGATCCAGGTCCCGTACCAGGACTCCCACCTGTGAGATCCGTTTTAACATTTTTTCCATTTCTTTTCCTCCTTGTCCTTTTCAACTGTTTTCTGCCCGGTCTGTGCTGGGAGACAGAGAAAGGTGTCAAAACACATAGTAACACATAATTTTATTAACACATATTATACAAGCAATTTCCGTGCCAGGTTTTCAGGGCCTGGCACGGAATAGAAAGGGCTGTGCGCCATGCATTGCACCTCTGCAAATCCCGGTCTACCGGATGATAATGTCCCCGTCCCGGAACCTGGGCGGGATCACCGGGATCTGCAAGAATGACTCGTACTGTCCTCCGGTATAGATCCTTGTCCTGCCCTGATTGTCCACATCCCAGGTCAGGGGCTCAAACCAGTTTTCACGGATATATCTTCCTGCAACCTGTACCCGAATCTGCTGTCCCTTATGCCAGAAACGGCTGCAGGGAACAAATTCAACATCCACCGGTACGATCTCCCCGGGCCTTAGCTTCATATAACCCGTCAGCTCCGTATCATCGGGGAAGCGGTAGTTAAAGCAGGCCTCCTCGGTTGTGCTCTCATAGCTTGTCATATGCTCCTGCTCCACAGGCGCAGTCTTCATGGACATGTCCGATGCGTCTAAGTAAAGCTTTTCATATTGGGTGCGCTTTAAGGGGAACTCATTTTCCACCCGGTGGTCATCGTAATTAAATGCATACACATCTTCCACCTCCAGGCGCACCTTGGGGGTAAGCTCCCAGCCGTTGCGCTCCAGCTTCAGATACCGGGCGTAGAACCGCTCCAGCTCCTCCAGGTTCTTGTTGTTGTAAGCATCCGGCCACTCGAATTCCCGATGGATCCGCAGCCATTTCTTCCGGGAACGGCATTTGCGGAAGGCATTCACAGAGCCCCGCAGATGGAAATGGTTCCAGCAGCCTGTCTGGTACACGGGAATGGTAACACTTTTGAAATCCGGCTCCTTATCCCTCCAGTAAGCACAATCCGCATAAGGGTACTTCTCCAGGTTATCTGCCGGGCTGTCCGCATAGTTTTCACCAATGCATTTGCGCATCACCATTTTCAAAAATGTTGTGGCCCCAATACCGCCCACGCACATGGATTCCCGGTACTGGTCCGTGGTGGACTCCCAGGGTGCGATACAGGCCAGGTGGGGCGGCTGCTGGACTGCGATCCGCCACTGGGTCATGGCCACACAGCTGTTGCCCCCCATTCCGCAGCGCCCATTGCACCACAGCTGCCGGGCTGCCCATTCAATAAAATCATATCCGTCCCTGCCGTCCTGGGTGCCAAACTGAATAAAATCCCCTTCCGAATGGCCGATGCCTCTGGGATCCACATTGGCCACCGCATAGCCTCTGCGGCACCAGTAGCCTGGATCCGGGCTTTCGTATTTCGACATGTCGGATACGGTCTGGGGCGGTACGCCCATCCGGAACCAATCCCCATTTCCCTCAAAGGGGCGCTTCCCGTAAAAGCTCCAGGCGATCAGCAGCGGATATCTCCCCTCTGCCTCCGGTTTATAAATATCCGCGTAAATGGTGATGCCGTCCCGCATCTTGACCGGCACATCCTGCATACATACAATGCCCTCCTCCGGAGCGTAGATTCTCTGGTTCAGGGGTGCAAGCACGGCAGCCCCCTCCCGCTCCTTGGGCGTCATGGCCTCATACTCCTCCCTGGTACAGGGCGTCATCATTTTCCGCATATAAAGCGCAACCTGCTCCCCTTCCACTTCCACAATCTTTGTCACTCTTTCGCTCATAGCGCTACCTCCCTCATGCTCATACTATTCCTCCAGCAGCTCCTCCACATAGCTGACTGCCTCCCCAATGGTTTTCTTCCGGTGAAATTCCATATAGGAAAGCTCTGCCTCATATTCATTCTCCAGCTCTACCATCAGCTGTGAGTAATTCACCGACTTCATCCCCAGATCGGAAAACAGGGTATGTTCTGTAATCTCGGAAAAAGGAACCCCGGTCATATCCGAAATGCTTGCTGCCATCAATTCCATTATCGCTTCTCTCATTTCACTCGCTCCTTCTATTCATAATCCTGTACATATTCCGCCGCACGCTCGCCTGCAAATCGGCCTGTATTCACGGCAAATCCCATGGTATTTCCCGGAAGCAGGAACATATAGCTGTCCTCATAGATCGCGTTGGCATCCGTGCCGGCGCAGTAGAGGCCCGAAACAGGCTCATACTCATGATCCAGCACCTCTCCATATTCATTGATCTTCACACCGCCCACTGTGCCGTATCCGCTGGGGTACACGGCTGCCGCATAAAAGGGGCCCTTGCGGATGGACCGCATATACTTCCGATCCTTGAAAAATTCCTCATCATAGCTCTCACATGCATCGCTATGTTCTTCTCCCTTCTTACACACAGTCCCTACTTCTTCCCGCATACCCGCGGATCCCGCTCAAAGGCCACGTCGTATCTTCCTACGCTGAATGCTCCGCCGTCCACCATCAGGTTCGTGCCTGTGATATAGGAAGCATCATCCGATGCCAGGAACAGAATCGCAGCCGCGATCTCCCCTGGATCCGCAAACCGCTTCATCACAGTCCCGTCCGTGATCAGCCGTTCACATTCCTCTGCCGGAAGTCCGGTGGCCATCAGCCCCTTCAGCATGGCATCCGATTTGGTAAATCCCGGCGATACGCAGTTGACGCGGATCTTGGGGAAATCTGCCGCTGCGTCCTGGGTCAGGTTAATAACCGCTGCCTTGGTCATTCCATACAGGGAACGGCCTGCAATCCCGATATTCCCGTTCAGGGAGGCAATATTAACGATTGCCCCATGGGCAGACTGGTTGAGATAGGGGATGGCCTCCTTCATCATCATCCCATACCCCTTGACATTGGTGGCAAAGATCCTGTCATAATCCTCCGGCTGTGCCTCCAGGATGGTGCCTCCCATCTGCATGGCTGCGCAGTTCACCAGGATATCCAGCCTGCCGAAAATATCGGCTATCCGCTTTATTACCCGCTTCGTGTCCTCCTCGCTGCTGATGTCCGCCTGGATGAACATGGCTGCCTTGGGGTCACCTGCGATCTCCCCAAGCTCCCGCTCCACAGCCATTCCTTCCTCACTTCTCCTTCCGGTGACAATGACCACCGCGCCCTGCTCTGCAAATAATTTTGCCGCAGCCTTTCCAATTCCATCATTGGCGCCGGTCAGTAATGCCACCCTGCCCTTTAATTTCATGTTACACTCCTCCTCATTTCTATGTATTCTTCTTTCATTTCTGAAAGGATGGTTCATCATGAGTAATATTAAGACCCAAAAGACGACAATTGCAAATATCGCAGAAATGACAGGGATCTCCCCGGCCACAATCTCCAGGGTGCTCAACCAGAAGGGGAACGTGTCCCCCCAGACTGAGGCCATTGTCATGGCCGCTGTGGACAAGCTGGACTACCGCTGGGCCAGGGAGCCGGCCAGCCCTAAGGCTTCTGCCGATCCCCCCAAATCCCTGCTGCTCATCGTTTCCTCCCCAAAGGATCCGATTTTTAATTATGTCCTGGATGGCGCCACCCACATAGCCTCCAACATGGGATACACCATTTTTACCATTGCCTATCGGAAGAGCGTAACCTCTGCCGACGAGATCCTGACATTGGCCGCAGGCTGCCATGCCATGGGCCTGCTCTTATACTGTGACCTGGAGGATGCGGTGCTGGCCCAGCTTGCAGACCGGCTCCCAACAGCTCTTTTGATGGCTCATACCGCCCTTTTGGAGGTGCCGTATTTTACCTCCGATTATTATGAGGATACGGTACGTGTGCTGGAGCATTTTATTGCCCAGGGCCGGAAGAAGATTGCCCTGATCAATGGCCTCACTGTCTCCAGCAAGGCCAGGATCTGCCAGCAGGCCTATCTGGATACCATGGCAGGCCACGGGCTTGCGGTTGATCCTGTCCGGATTGCCAGCGTATCCCTGGACTACCGGGCCGACACCGCCAGGTCTGCCGCCCAGTATCTGCTGGCCACCGGCAGCCCTCCGGACGCTGTCTTTTGTACCTCCGACATTTACTCCTCCAGTCTGCTGAATGTCTGCCGGGAACAGCAGATCTCCGTACCTGAGGATATCTCCATTATCAGCTATGGCAATACCACCATCTGCCACCTGAGCACGCAGGCCCTCTCCGCCTTGGAGCAGCCGGCATACTACATCGGGTTCATGGCCTGCGAGCACCTGATTCAGCGGATTCAGGATCCCGGGCTTACCGTCAAGCAGATCAAGCTGTCCAGCAGCCTGATCCTCTGCGGCTCTTAACATACCAAAAAGGAGCTCTGCGCTTAAGATATTTCTCAAGCGCAGAGCTCCTTTTTCTCAATTGTTTTGCCGAACAAAACGACATTAAAGCAGCCTTAAAAGCTGTATCAGCTCATGCGATTCGTCCGTATCTGACGTAGTCTGTCTGGTATCAAACTGTGAAAAACGGTTGTTCCGATAGAAAGATAACAGCTTTTCCCCATTTTCAGCTTCTAAGAAGGTCACTACGCCTCCGCCCAGATACTGTATCTCTTTAATTTTGTTCCATGCCAGTACGAGTAATTCTTCACCAGTAATTTTTTTGTCTACACCATTGGTAAAATTTTTGCCAAGTTGGGCAATCAGGTATGCAGACATGGTATACGTGTCTGATCTTTCATCCCATTCACTGACACGCAGCAGCTTTTTCTTTACAGTATTGCTTACTGTATCTCCTCTTACTGTTAAAGGTTTTAATGCAAGGGTAAAATACCCTACCAGCACCATGCTGCTTATGTCAAATATAAGATATGTAACCGACTGATTCTTCTTTGTAAACTCTATTGAACTTTTTTTCAAAAAACGCTCAACATCCGGATTTTGCGGACAAGAAAAACCGGAGAGAACTTGAAGAAGCCTGCTCTCTCCGAGTTTTGGATTATCACTATTAAGATAACGCCGAATGTTGATAACTGAATACCTATTTGTTTCCAACATTTGCTTTCTCCCATTTTGCCATAAATTCCACCAGTTCTGCTTCGTCTGTTATCTCCCTCGCAGACACAGGTATATGAACAGGACGGTTTTTGGCAGATTCTTCAATCGCATTGATAAACATCTCCACCTGTTCCTTGCCAGAAATGACAAAATTTTTCGTGATACTTGAAGTTGCCATGATAAACACCTCCTTTGTTAGTTTGGTTCTTCCGTTTCAATTCATACTTTTCTATCTCTATTTTATTATTTTATATCGGTTAACGCAACAAATCTTTTATGAATTTTTTATAACTTATTCATCCACCCCTTCGGGCGGCTCCAGAAACAGCCGCAACTATTTCAGAACCGTATGTAATCGGAGGGTCACAGTCCCTCCGTTCTCATCCTCCAATCATTTTTCTCATTCCCCGCAGAAAGTGTCCGTTGGCCAGCTCCAGCATTCCCTGCATCAGCCCGCCCTTCATGCCGCCGGATATCTGCATATTCCTTAAGGGGGCACCGGCGGAGGATGCCATCAGCATCCGAAACTCCGGGTTTTCATAGTCTCTTTTCCCATCAAAGCCCTTGGCTATCGTTCTCTCCACCGCTTTGAACATGAGTTTCATAATGAGGGAATCGTCCTTCATCTCCTCCAGGGTGTTGTCCATGGTAAAGCAGCCCTTCGCCAGCTTCGGCGGGGTGTAGCTGCGGCCCAGCATGGCCTCCCACCCGGCCCGGTCTGGCTTTCCCTGACAGCTTTCGTACCAGCTTCCCGCCTGCCACGCCGGAGCGGGGAGGGGCCTTCCCGCCTGATCAATGGCAGCGGACAGGCCGGCCACATGAACAATATACGTTCCGCCGGGAACCACCCAGCCGTCATTCCAAAGGGCAAAGGAGCGGTCCCGCAGAGCAAAGGAGACTTTCCTGCTTTCTCCTGGCTGCAAAAATACCTTCCGGAAGGCCTTCAGCTCCCGCACAGGGCGGTGAAGCCCGTTCTGTGGCGCCTCAATAAAAAGCTGTGCCACCTCACCGCCAGGGACTTTGCCGGTATTGGTGACAGTGACAGAAACCGTATCCCCTTTGACCGTAAGATCAGCATAGTCAAAAGCAGTGTAGCTTAGGCCATAGCCGAAGGGCCAGCGGACAGGAACGCCCGCCTTTTCATAATATCGGTAACCCACATAGATCCCTTCCTCATACAGGGCGTCCCGGGTCTTGCCATAGCATGCAGAGGACGGAGCATCCCTATCGGAATAGGGCCAGCTTTCCGCCAGCCTGCCGCTGGGGTTGGCCCTTCCATAGAGCAGATTCGCAGCCGCCTCTCCCCCGGCCTGACCGGGCAGCCCCATGTAGAGGATTCCCTTCACCTGATCCGCCCAGGGACACTCCACCGCGCAGCCGCACAGCAGCACCACCACGGTATTGGGATTGGCCGCGGCAACGGCTTCAATCATACGGATGTGGCCCTGTGGCATTTTCATGTTCTCCCGGTCAAAGCCCTCGGATTCGTACCGGTCAGGCAGCCCGGCGAACACCACTGCCGTCTGTGCCTCTTTTGCCGCTTTTGCCGCCTCCTGCAGCAAAGCGTTTGTGGTGTTTCCCCAGTCATCGCAGCCGGGAGCGTAAATTGCGCCGGGGAGGAAGTCCAGCGGCTGGTCAAGCTTCATGGGGTTGATGTGGCTGCTGCCTGCCCCCTGAAAACGCATCCGCTTTGCCATCGCGCCAATGACAGCGATTTTCGCGTTTTCTCTCAGCGGAAGAACACGGTCCTCATTTTTCAGCAGCACTGCCCCCTGCTCTGCCGCCCGGCGGGCAAGGGCATGGTGGACGTCATAATCGCAAGCAACCTTCTTTTTCAGCGTTTCCTCTGCCCGGAGCACCAAACGCAGAATCCGCCGGACGGAATCATCCACGCAGCGCTTTGGCAATGTGCCGTCCTGCACTGCCTTCAAAGCCTCCTTCTCCATATAGCCGCTGCCGCCGGGCATATTCAGATCACAGCCTGCCTCAAAGCCCCTGATACGGTCATTCATGGCCCCCCAGTCAGTGACCACCATCCCGTCAAAGCCCCACTCCTCCCGGAGAATCCCGGTGAGAAGCATCTCGCTGTCGCTGCAATGGATACCGTTCAGCTTGGGATAGGCGCACATCACTGTGGAGGGCTTCCCTTCCTTTACGGCGATTTCAAAGGCAGTGAGGAACAGCTCCCGCAGGGTACGCTCGTCGATCACGCTGTCAGAGTTGAAGCGGCTCCTTTCCTGAGAATTCACTGCAAAATGCTTCAGGCTGGTGCCGATTCCCCTGGCTTCCGCGCCGCGGATAAAGCCAGCCGCCAGCTTGCCTGCCAGATAGGGATCCTCCGAAAAATACTCAAAGCTCCGCCCGCATAAGGGATTGCGTTTCAGATTCGCCCCGGGCCCCAGCACCAGACCCACGCTATCCTTCCTGGCTTCCTCTCCAATCGCAGAGCCGATTTCCGCAAGCAGCTCCGGATCCCAGCTTCCGGCAGTGGTCACCTCGGCGGGGAAGCAGGTGGCGGGCCGGGATTCGTTCACCCCCAGCATATCCGCTCCACGCTTCCGTTCCTGCTTGCGCAGACCGTGAGGGCCGTCGCACATGAACAGGGACGGGATGCCGTAGGTTTCATATTTCTTTGTCTCCCAGAAGGACGCGCCGGAGCAGAGGGCGATTTTGTCTTTCAATGTCATCCTTGCAATGATTTCTTCGATGTTCATGCCGTCGCCTCCTCGAAGGTATAAGTTCCCGCTGTCAATTCCTGCTTTTGTCCGCCGGGCAGGGACATCCCTGCAGTGCAGTTTACCGGTATGGTAACAGCAAAAAATGTGCTGCCGCCACGAATCTCCCAGCTGCTTTCCACCAGGCCGTAAACGCTTTGGTATTTTGCTGCTGCTCTTGTAAAATGCCCGCCGGGGCGGGGCGCGATGGTAAAATGATTCTCTCCATCCACCCGGATGCCGCACATGGTCCCAAACAGCCAGCGAACCATTGCGCCCTTGGAGTAATGGTTCAGCGAAGCAATGCCACTCTGGGACCTGGGCCCCTCCCAGCCCTCCCAGATGGTGGTAGCTCCGTTTTTCGGCATGGAGAGCCAGCCTGGAATCTCCTCATTTTCCAGCAGACGATAAGCGCTTTTTGGATCAATTTCCACCAACACATCCAGAATCAGCGGTGTGGAGAGAAATCCGGTACCAATCCGCCAGCCAAAATGCTCCACTGCCTCCAAAAGCCGCTTTTGGGCAAATGCAGTCTGTTCGCTGTCCAGCAGTTTCATATAAAGAGGCCGTACCAGCTGCGCCTGCCGGTCCGTGTCCAGGGAAAACCTGCCGGTTCTCACCAGCGCCTGATAGCTTTTGCGGCAGCCGGCGGCAAAGCCGCGGTATGCCTCCGCCTCTCTCCCGTTTCCCAGCGCTTCCTCGATCTCTGCCATACAGTCCATCACATAAGCAGTATAGGCAGTTGCCACCTCCGGCTGGGGAATGGCGCAGTCCTTCCAGGTCATGTGATGCACCTCATCCGGCTCGGCCCATTCGCCGTAGGCCTGCCCAAAATTGGAAAGATATCGCTTATCCGCTCCCTTCAAACCCGTGCGTTTGGCCGTGGGATACCATCTCCCGCAGCGGTTCTGCATGAATTTGGCATAGCGGCGCATTCCCGGCAGATAGGCCTTCAGAACCTCCGAATCACCGTACTGCTTCCACAGCACATACGGAATCAGCACCCCGGCGTCCGCCCAGCCCACGGAGCCGTCCATGACCTTCATATAGGGGTCCGTGCCGCCCTCCGGCGCAATTTGAGGGAGCTTTCCATTTGGCTTCTGCCAGTCGTAGAGATCATTCAGATATTTCCTCCCAAAGGGCATGTACTCAAACAGATAGCAGGCGCTGGAGCAGAAAATCTGTGCGTCGCCGCTCCAGCCATGGCGCTCCCGGGTGGGGCAGTCTGTGGGCAGATCGGCATGGTTGTTCTTGGCGCTCCACACCGTATTTTCCACGAATCGGTTCAGCAATTCATTGGAGCTTTCAAAGAATCCGGTGCGCTCCAGATCGGAATAAACCGCAATGGCAGTGAAGTCCTCTGGGGCGAATTTGACATCTGTCTCCACCAGAACGTACTGAAATCCGAAAATGGCGAAGGTGGTCTTGTAGTCATTTCTGCCCTCCCTGCAGATGTAGTCCACCTGCTGCAAGGGCGTTGTGATCTTTTTATTGGAGCACTGGATATTTTTTTGCGTAAACTGGCCGTTTTCATCAAGCAGTTCCCCGAACCTTAAATGTATCCGCTGCCCTTCGCGGGCCGTCACCGAAAATGACACATACCCCGCAATGTTCTGTCCAAAGTCCAGCACAATTTTCCCGGAGGGCATTGTCATTCCCACAGGGTTCAGCTGCTCATGCTCTGTCACCGGAACATTGCCGGAAGCGGTGGGAACAACATTGTGGGCGGTTTCCTTTGCTTTGCCGGAATAGGATGGAGCCCTGGACGCGTCCACACGCTCCCCGTCTTTATTGTCGGCAAAGCGGATGGGACCGTCATTGCTCCAATCCCAGCCTTCGTCCGTGACAATAGTCTGCACAGAGTTATCCGCCATGGTCAGCTCCAGCTGCGCCAGGAGCTTGGTCTCCATTCCATATTGGTTTTTCCGCCCCCACGCGCCGCAGCTGCCCCGATACCAGCCGTCAGCAAGCTGGACGGTCAGACTGTTTTCCCCATCCTTCAGCAGTCCGGTCACATCATAAGTCTGGTACTGCACGCGTTTCCGGTAATCGGTGTGCCCGGGAGCGAGAACGAAGTCCCCAACCCGCTGCCCGTTCAGTCTGGCTGCATACAGCCCGCAGGCAGTGATATACAGCCGGGCTTTGACCACATTCTTTGCCCTGAAGGTCTTACGGAAACAATCCACAGGATACCGCTGCCTCTTCTTCACCTTGTAATTACCGGTGATCCACTTTGCCTTCCAGGAATCAATGCCCGTCTCAAAGGATGCTTCTGCCCATTCTCCGGGCCTGTCATTTTCATCCCAGAGCCGCACCCTCCACCGTATTATTGTTTTCGGAGCCACCGGTTTGCCGCCCCAGGAAACCCGCATAGTGCTGCCGGCAACCTTGGAGCTGTCCCACAGCGTTGTCCCCATACTGTCCAGGGCAATAATCTGCCAGGCGGTTTGGATTTTCCCGTTGCTGCAATTCCAAAAAAGAGTGGGCTTCCTGAAGTCAACCCCAATGGGGTTTGTCAAATATTCTGTTTGCAAACGAATCGCTTTCATCCTTTTCCCCCTTGTCTTGCCTTGATCTCTGCCTGCTTCCGGTCAATGTCCTGTTCCACATTCAGGAAGATCAGCAGCACTGCCAGAATCACGCCGCAAAACACCTCCAGGCCCACAAAGCCAAAGGTAATCACGCCCTTGACTGCCTCGGTCTGGGCAGCTGCCACGGTGACGCCATTCACGATTTCCGGGGCCACATACCCGGCAGAGGACAGCATTCCGTTGAAGATTCCGGTGCAGATACCCACCATGGCCACGGCGATGATGTTGTACACAGACATGGCGATGCCATCGCTGCGGAAGTCGGTTTTCCATTCCATGTGATCCAGCACATCCGCGAACAGCGCCATAAACACATAGGCGCAGGGCAGGCCACCAATGTTCTTGATGAACTGACCCACGAGCATCATGGCCATATTGGTGGGGGATATCCAGCAGACGGCGCCGCCGATGGCATAGAGGAGGAATCCAGCCAGGGTCACATTGCGCTTGCCGAATTTCCTTGCCAGCGGCCATACGGCAAAGATGCCAATGCCCATGGGGATGCCGCCGATAACAGAGAGCATGGTCTGTGTGATACCGTCGTTATAAGTACCCAGCACATAGTTGCAGAAATACACAAGGCTCACGTTCTTGATACACGAGCCGATGGTATATATCAAGAAATAGGCATATATGAGAATCATGTACTTATCGGTAAAGATTGCCCGCAGCTGATTTTTGAAGGGAACAGCATTGTCCGCTCCTGCCTCCTGATTCTCCAGGGTGACCCGCTCCTTGGTAAAGAAGTATTCCAGCAAAGTTAAGGGCAGCACCAGAATAATCAGCACGCTCATGAAGGCAATCCACTTGCCCTTATCCACACCGATCATGGGCATGATGGCCATGGGGAATACCAATGCCACAAGAATACCGCTCATCATGATGGTGGCAATCTGATTGAATACCGACAGCCCGCCGCGCTGGGTGGTGTCGCGGGTAGACAGGGGCACCATCAGGTTATGGCTCATGTTGAAGATTGTATAGGCGAAGGAGTAGAACAGGTTGTAGCTCGCCATGACCCAGATCACCTGCACGGTTTCCGATGCCCGGGGCACCGTAAAGAGCAGAATGCCAGTGATTGCCAGCAGCGGAGCGCTGAGCAGCAGCCATGGTCTGGCTTTGCCTTCCGCTGTATGTGTGCGGTCGATCACATATCCCATAACCACATTTGTGATGGCATCGATTCCCTTTGAGACAATGGGGAACACGACTAAGAAGGCCCCGCCCCAGACTGTGGTCAGCTTCAGCACATCGGTGTAATACACATTCAGATAGGTTGCCAGCACTGCGTTGAGCAGCAGCGCGCCGGCGGGGCCAATGAGATACCCCAGCCATTTTTCTTTCTTCGTCACATCGGCACCGCGGACGCGGCTCGCCGGCAGACGGCTCTTTGTTGCCTGTTTCATAGGAAATTCCTCCTGCGCATATTTTCCGGTTTTGATCCCGATCTATAAAAAAATCATAACATATCAGCCCCATTTTGTCTTGCATGGATGTGACCAATATGTTATGATTGTGTCGAATTTGGAGGTGCGATATGAAAGGGCTTGACATCTGTTATCTGTGTACGACCATCGGGAATCTATCCGGAATTCCCATCCGGATTTTCGAGGGAAACAACCAGATCTTCTACTACTCCACTGCCTGGCTTCCCAAAGATCCGATGACGGTTTACCAGACGGAAATCTGGAAAATCCATACCAGCATCGGCTATTTTGCCACCAACCATTTTCACTACTATGGCATTGTCAATTCCGGCAGCCTGAAAATTGTCGTAGGGCCGACCCGGCAGCTGGAAGACTCTGACCAGGAGCTTCGGGAACTGGCTTTTCGCGCCGATATTCCCGTTGGAGAAATTCCGGCATTTGTAGAAGGAATGCGAGCCATTGTCCAAATGCCCCTGGAGAGCGTCATGCAGATGCTTTGCACGGTCAACTATGTTTTAAATGGAGAAAAAAAGACGCTGGCCGATATCGCCATTTTCGATTCCCAGCAGATGGATCTGACAAAACAGCTTCAGCAGCAGCAAATACGGCAAAAGGATCAAAAAGAACAATCTGCAGCAGGCCCCCATAACACCTTTGATACGGAGCAGGCATTGCTGCGCCTGATCCGCAAGGGCGATACTGCCGCTTTGAAGGAGTGGATTGCCCGTGCCCCGGCGGTCCGCGGCGGCGTGCTTGCTCCGGATCAGCTCCGTCAGCGGAAGAATACCTTCATTGTCACCGCGACCCTGGCCTCCCGGGCTGCCATCCAGGGCGGCATGGCCGTGGAGGACGCCTTCACTCTCAGCGATTCCTACATTCAAAAATGCGAGCTGCTTCAAACCCCGGAGCAGATTACGAACCTGAATTATCACATGATTTTGGATTATACCCAGCGGGTGGAACGGCTCCATCTGGGAAAAACGCCCTCCCAGCTTACTGTCGATGTGGCTAATTTCGTCCAGCACCATCTGTCAGAGGCCATCACCACCCAGGCCATTGCAGACAAGCTGTTTCTGAGCCGCTCCTACCTCTCCCGCCGGTTTAAGGCGGAAACCGGGCAGACGCTGACAGACTTCATTGTGGGAGAAAAGGTCGAAGAGGCAAAGCGCCTCCTCTGCTATTCGGAAAAGCCGCTGAATGCCATTGGCGCGTACCTCGGCTTTTCCTCCCAAAGCCATTTCTCCAGAGTTTTCAAACAGATCACAGGGAAGACGCCCAGTGAATACCGTAACATTTAGGGGCTCCTAAATTCTGCCGCCACCAACGCATCCCGGACTGCCGCCTTCGAGATATCGCAGGTCATATGGGCAAAGAAATGATCCTCCTTCGCCTGCACTCCAATGGCTTCTGCCGTTTCCTCCACATCCATGTGAAGCTCCCTTATGGAACAGGGCAGCCCGACAGCCTTCAGGAAGGATACCACTTCAGCAATTTCCTGCTCCGCCCTCCCCTCCAGAATCAGCATGGCCACCAGGCCGACGCCCACCCGCTCCCCGTGCATCCAGGCATGGCCGCCGGGCAGTGCGGACAGCATATCCCCAATGCCGTGGGCAGCGGCGCAGCCTGTATTTAACCCGGCCGTGCCGGAGAGGAACACATTGGCCTCCACCACCTTCTCAAAGTCTGGCGTTATGACGCCCTTCTGTGCTGCATCGTACGCCTGTTTTCCATGGGTCAGGATGATATCCCTGGCCGCCCGTGCCAGCTCCATGGAGGTATAGGTAGCAAAAAAGCCCCCATCTGTGCCTGTGCCCTTCCTCCTGCGCACATCCGCCTCATACCAGGTAGCCAAAGCATCTGCCATCCCGGACCGCAAAAAGCGCACCGGCGCCTGAACCATCACGTCCAGATCCACGTAAACCAGATCCGGGGCCTTCTGGTAGGACCACGCCTCAATCAGCTGCTCCCCCTTCTCATCATAGATGACGCTCACATTGGTACAGGGCGCGTCAGAGGCGCAGGCGGTCGGGATCATAAGCAGGGAGGTTCCCAGCTGATTCCCCACTGCCCGGGCAATATCCATGACAGCACCGCCGCCCACGCCGCAAATGGCCTTGGGGCCATATCCTCTGCACTCCTCCAGAACACGCTGAATCTCCCCCTCACAGGGGATTCCGCTGGTGAGGAGAACATGCAGCTGACAGTCTTTTCCCAGAAAGCTCTGTTCTATCTTCTCTCTGGCTGCCCCCAGAGCGGACTTGCTCCCGATCAGGCACAGCCTGTCCCCATAGGGCAATGCATACTCTGCAAAATGCTCCAGGGCGTTCCTGCCCTGGTAATAGGAACCCACAAACCGCATTCCATATATCATCCTTCCACCTCCCCGGGAGCTTCCTGCTCCCGCAAAATCAAATGTACTATCCAGCAGATAGCTGCTACCAGATCACATGTCCGCCGTCAATCAGAAGATCCATGCCCACACAGTAGCTGGAGGCATCGCTGGCCAGATACAGGATCGCTCCCTGAAGCTCCTCCACATCCATCATCCGCTTTGCCGGCTGGGAATTGTTGTAGGTATCCAGAATATCCTTGGGCAGGCCGTCATGAAGCCCCGGGCTGTAGCAGTACCCTGGGGAAATGGAATTGACCCGGATCCCGTACCGGCTCACCTGGGAGGCAAAATGCCTGGTAAAATACAGCACCCCTGCCTTGGCCACGCCGTAGGAGGAATCGTCCATGGTCTCAAACACGGTTCCCATATTTACAATATGGGCCGCCAGGGAGCCGGTATTGATGATGCTGCCGCCATGCCCCTCCCGCTTCATGATCCGGGCTGCTGTCACTGCAACTATGTAAATGCTCACCAGGTTGATATCCAGCACCTGCCGGAAATGGTCAATGTGGGGCATGTCATGCTCGCTGTCCCAGCTTTCGATATCCGGCACAAGGGCGCCGCCCACACCGGCATTGTTGTGCACCACATCCACACTGCCGAAATCCTTCTCGATCTGTTCAAACAGCTGCTCCACCGCATTCCTGTCCACCAGGTCGCAGCCATAGCCCACAGCCTTCACACCGTAGGCACTGCTCAGGTCTGCCGCCACTTCTTTGGAGCGTTCCAGGCAGGCCGGCAGATCCACGATGGCAATGTTTGCCCCTGCCTGGGCCATTGCCCTGGCACTGTGCCTGCCGATATTTCCGGCGCCGCCGGTTACCACTGCCGTCTTCCCGTCCAGCCGGAAACGATCCAGCACATTTTCCTTATACTTACTCATAGTAAAAGCTCTCCTCTCTTATTCCTGCTCTTATTCCTACTTCATCTCTATTTTATCCCTGCTTTATCCCTGCTTTTATCTCCACTTTATCCCTGATTCTGCTCCGGGTAGAAGAACTGCAGATACCCCTCCGGAAGCCGGTCCATCACTGCGTCCGTGCGCATTTCTTTGAAGAATCCAAGGTCTCTGGAGGTATCCATATAGCACCACTCCACCGGCCCGAGCTTTCCCTTGCAGTTCAGCCTGATGTTGTTCTTCTCATAATCCGCAAGCACCTCCTGCCACCGCCAGGCGGGATACTCCTGCAGGATATGGTGGAAGCCAATGCCATGCTGCTCTAAGAACTCATTGTACACCAGCGGCCCTTTCACCGGCTCGATGACCTCCCACTCGATATTGCCGCACACAAGGATTGCCAGCAAAAAGGAAAACTCCGGCTCCTCCAGCTTTCCGTTGACCAGGAAACCGTAGTCCGTAACACAGCTGTTGGACTGGCAGCCCACCTCCCAGGGGCCAATCTCCAAAAGATCCGTGATAAATGCAATGGTGCCCCGCACATCCGGGGTTGAAATATTAATCTGGCTAAGGCGGGCCGGCACCACATGCATGGGCTCCTCACAGCGGCTGTCCTCCCGGAGCATCTCATACACAATCCCCAAGGGATCCATCAGGTCAATCCAGGCTGCCTGGCACTGGTCTGTATCCACGGTCTGGACCGGCGTATACCCCCTGGCCTCCAGATGCTCCAGGGTCCTCTGCCACTGCTCCACCTGAATGCGCTCACGAATACAGCAGATCCCCTCCCCGAACCGGTCCAGGTATTGGCGATAGATCGTATTCCCCTCCACCGGCTCCACCAGCCTAAGAGAGGTATTTTCATAAAATACCGTGGCTGACCGCTCAATATATGCAATCTCCTCGCCCCCGGCCCGAAGCCCCGGATGGGTCTGCTGGGTTCGGATCTCCATCTCTCCTGGTATCACATGCTCAATCCGCTGCAGATTGGCAAGCTCCCGGAAAATATCCCTTGTCACAACAACAATCTCGTCAAAGCTGCGGTTCCTACACCGCTCCTGAAGCGCTCTAAAATCCATCGTTCCTCTCCTTCCTCGAAAGGGAGCCTGCAAAAGGGCCGGCTCCCTGACACTTCTCTCCTTAAGTTAACAGCAGGTCCAGCCGCCGTCCACCGGCAAAATCACGCCGGTAACATACCTTGCCTCCTCGGATGCCAGAAATACAATGGCTGCATCCATGTCTCCAACCGTATCCAGATCCGTAGGGGTCCCGGGTCGCTGCATGGGTGTCACCCTCTTGACAAAGGGCATGTTCATGTCCACAAACTCCTGGTCATTGCTTTCCGAGGGAAAGGTTCCCGGGCAGATGGCATTCACCGTAATGCCCCGGGTGCCAAATTCCGACGCAAGGCCACGGGTCAGGTTGATGACGCCGCCCTTGGCGGATTCGTATCCTGGCAGCGGAACCTCCAGATGGCCCACCATGCCCAGCACGGACGCCACATTGACAATGCGCCCGTAGCCGGCCTCCAGCATCATGGGCGCAAAGGCCTTAACCATCCGGAAGGTGCTGGTCAGGTTCAGGTCAATGAGCCGCTGGTAGGCGCTAAGCTCCATCTCCACGGTGGGGACAGGCGGCCCGCCGGCGCCGGCATTGTTCACCAGAATATCCACCCTTCCATACTCCTTCATCACGGTCTTGACTGCCTGGTCCACGGAATCCTGGTCCATTACGTCACATTGCACCGGCAGGCATTTTACCCCCAAGGTGCGGATATCAGAAGCTGCCTGCTCCAGCACCTCCCTGCGGCGAGCCAGAATAGCAATATCGCAGTTCTGTCTGGCCAGCGCAATGGCCATGCCCTTGCCCAGACCGGCCGTTCCGCCGGTAATCACAGCCACACGTCCGGTAAAATCAAACATTCCCATTTTCGTTTTCTCCTTTCTCATTTTCAACCTTCCACTCCAAATGCATAGGAAAGCAGCTGTTCCTGTGTCAGTCCCTTGTTTTCCAGGTCACAGGCAACCCTTCCCTCCCGGATTACAATCACCCGGTCGCTCATGCCAAGGATCTCCTGCATTTCCGAGGAAACCATCAGGATAGCCATCCCCTCCTTGGCCAGCTGATTCATGATCCTGTAAATCTCCGACTTGGCCCCCACGTCAATGCCCCGGGTAGGCTCGTCAAGAATCAGGATATCCGGCCCCATCAGAAGCCATCTGCCAATGATTACCTTCTGCTGGTTTCCGCCGGACAAAGAGCCGATGCTGTTGGCAAAGGATACCATATTGACAGACATTTTCTTTGCCATATCCTTGCACAGCTCCTTTTCCCTGGCGCCGTTTACAAAGCCCAGGCGGCTTATGCGTTTCAGCAGGGGCAGAGACATGTTGGTCTTAATATCCAGCGCATGGATGGCGCCCTGCCTAAGCCGGTCCTCCGTCACCATGCCAAGCCCCAGATGGATGGCATTCTGGGGACGCTTCACTGACACCTTCCTCCCCTGAATCAGGATCTCGCCGGAATCATAGGGATCAATGCCAAACAGCGCCCGCATGATCTCAGAGCGCCCGGCTCCCATAAGGCCGCAAAAGCCCAGGATCTCGCCCCGCCTGACCTGGAAGCTGACGTCCTGAAATACCCCTCTGCTGGTAAAATCCTTTACCTCTAAGGCCACATCGCCCTTTTCATAGGAATCCTTCGCAAAGACATTCTCGATCTCCCGCCCGGCAATCAGGCGCACCAGCTCATCGCTGGAGATATCTGAGGTATCCCGGCAGTCAATGAACTTCCCGTCCCGCATAATGGTGATCCGGTCGCAGATCTCATAGATCTCCTCCAGCTTATGGGAAATAAAAATAATCGACGTGCCCTTGGCTGCCAGCTCCCGCACAATCCGGTACAGCAGCGCAATCTCAGTATCGGTCAGTGCCGAGGTAGGCTCATCCATAATGATGATATCCGACTGGTAGGAAACAGCCCGCACCAGCTCAATCAGCTGCATGTTGGCAACGCTTAAGCTCTCCACCATAGCCGTGGGATCCACGCTGATCCCCAGCTCCTCCATCAGCTTCCTTGTGTCCTGCAAAAGCCTCCGGCGGCGAATCAGGCCCATCCTGGTAAAAGCCCTGGTCCGCCCCATCCAGATATTCTCTGCCGCAGACATGGTCTGCACCAGGCTGATTTCCTGATGAATCATGGAGATCCCCCTGCGCAGAGCGTCATTTGGAGTTTTGAAACGCACCCGTTCGCCCTTGTAATAGATCTCCCCGCCGTCAATGGGATGTATTCCCAGCAGGGACTTCATCAGGGTGGACTTTCCGGCTCCATTCTCACCGATTAAGGCATGAATCTCTCCCTTTCGCAAATTGAAATTCACGCCGTCCAAGGCTCTCACACCAGGAAAAATCTTTGTAATATTTTTCATTTCCAGAATGGTTTCCATGCTTCCCTCCCTATTCTCATCACCTGCCTTATTCCGGGTCATTCTGATGCTGCAGGCTCCCGGGCGTCTGCTCCATCAGCTCAATGGGCATGCCGTCCGGATCAATGATCCAGCACACATAGCAGCCGTCTGCACTCAAAACCGCATCCTCCATGGAATATACCCGGTCTATTGTATTCTCCGGGTTTTTGTATAATTCCAGGCCCTTTCCGGTGAGATCCCGGATCATCTCTGCCATGTTCTCGGTTTCCAGGGCAAAATGCCATGCAGCCTGATTCTCGTGGTACTGCACCCTGGCCGGATGGGGATGGGGATTGGGGCTGTTTACCGGCTGTACCTCCAGATACTGGCCGTGGGCAACCTTCAGATAATAATTCCAGGCTTCCTCCCCCTCATGCTCCTTCATGGAAAAGATCACCTCAATCCCAAGCTTCTTGTAAAAATCCAGTGTTTTCTCCAAATCATTGGAAAACAGGCAAATGTGAAACAGTGTTTTAAAATGGCTCATTTTTTCATCCTTTCCTTACCGGCAGATCAGGGGCGCCGTCACATAGGATGCCCGCCCTCCGCCGCTGTAAATAAATGCGTTTCCTTTGTTTACCGTAGGCGCCGGCTCCATGTCCGGCCATTCCGGCTTATTTTTTTCAAAGCCGGAAATAATCAGGGTCAATGCCTGGCCCTTCTCATACACCATGCCAATGGGGCGCAGGGGAACATCCATCCGGACCGGTACGCCGGGGCACAGCTTTTCACTGACCCGGAAGGTGTGGAAGGGCTTTGTCTCCGTAGACTGTCCGGGATCCAGCCTGCGCAGGGAGGCCCGCAGCCGTCCGCAGGGGGTATACAGCTTCGCCCCTTCAAAGCCGCTGAAGGGAGCTCCATAGACCACCGGAGGCATCAGGCTTCCCCCCTCGTCGGATTTCAGGGCATATACAAATACATCCAGATCGTCGGCTTCCTCTGTCTCCACCCACAGGTGAACCCCCAGATAGCCGCAGATCTCTGTCCGTTCCTGGAAGCGGATTGTATACACCAGCTCGCTCTTTCGGTCGTCCGTCACATAGGCCCGCTTCTCTTCCTCCTTTGGCGGCTCCAAAGCAAGCTGCCCGGTTCCGTTGTCCAGATAAAAATTCGTCTCCACTGCATCCGGCAGGGGATAATCCGGCTCCGGACGGTTGACCACATCCTCGCCGCCCGGGTTCAGCACACTGAGGCGTACCGGCGGCGTACTGCGCCAGTCATTCTCGATTCCCTTCAGGAAGCAGTCAAAAAATTTGCACAGATCCTCCTGGTATTCATACAGGTCCGTCCACTCATGGGTGTTGTGGATCCGCAGCCATTTCTCCCTGGAAGCGATCCTTCCGTAGGATTCCGGCGTGCCGTATGTATGGAAATTGCTGACATAGCTTGCCACAATGTAGGCAGGCACAGTGATCTGCTCCAGCTTTGTCCGCTTATCCGCCCAGTAGCCATTCATCAGAGGATACCGCTTTGCCATCGCCGGCAGGTTCTCAAACCACCCGAAGCCCTGCTTTCCGCTGTCCACCTTTTCCTGGAATCCAAAATCCGCAATCCCGCCGCAAAAGCTTGTCTGGCGGTAGACGTCATTGAAGCCCTCCCAGGGGGCGATTGCCGCAAGGTGCGGCGGATTCAGGGATGCCACCAAAAACTGGGCCACAGCCAGGTAAGAATTTCCTGACATTCCCACCTTGCCGCTGCACCAGCTCTGGGCTGCGGTCCACTCCACCATATCATATCCGTCCCTGGCTTCCGAGGAGCCGAAGGAGCGGTTATCTCCGCCGCAATAGTACACGCCCCTGGCGTCCGGCTGAACCACCGCATAGCCTCTTGGCACCCAGAAGCCGGGATCCGGCCCCTCCTGCTTCTGCAGCCCTGACAGCAGGTCGTCCCGCACGCCCCAGGGCAGATGCAGGCTGTCAATATGCTTCCCGTAGGGGCTGTACGCAAGGATGGCAGGCACCGGCTCCTGGCACACCGGCCGGATCACATCCGCAAAGACCACGATCCCGTCCCGCAGCTCTATGGGCACATCCCTGTCAAATATCATATCGCAGGCCAGGGGCGCGGAGCCCTCCTGGTATCTGGTTCCCTTTTTCAGAAGGAGCGTTTCCCGCCGTACTCCCGGATGTTCGCTTCCGGGGAAAACCGGAAGGGGGTCATAGACCACCTCCACCTGCTCTCCCTCCAGAAGCTCAGGAACAATTTTCTGATTCGCACATCTTACTTTATCCATATCTTTTCTCACATTCTTTCAAAGCTAGTATGACCCACACCAACTAGGCAACCTTCTTCTTCAATGCCTTTGCCCGGATCCTTGCACTCTGGGCATCCAGGATAATGGCTCCGATAATCAAACAGCCCTTGGCCACCAGCTGCCAGTTGGAATTGACATTCAGCAGGTTCAGCCCATTGTTGATGGAGCCCACGATCAGGCAGCCAAAGACCGTTCCCACGATATTTCCTTTTCCTCCGGACAGCGGCGTGCCGCCGATGACAACCGCAGCAATGGCATCCAGCTCCATGCCCTGTCCGGCGCCTGTCTGGGCAGAAGCCGATCTTCCCGTGATGATAAAGGCGGAAACTGCTGCGCAGATCCCCATAAAAATGAAAACGCCATACATCACCCTGGTGGTATTCACACCGCAGACACGGGCTGCCTCCCGGTTGCCTCCAAGGGCAAGCACATTCCGGCCAAACACGGTTTTGGTCAGTATCACCGTGCCGATCACAGCCATGGCCAGCATAATCCACACCGGAACCGGGATTCCCAGAACATAGCCCTGACCCACAGTCTTGTACCAATCCGGGATTCCGGAAACAGGGGTTGTGTTGCAGGCCAGATAGCAGATTCCCTCAAAGATTGACATATCCGCCAGCGTGACAATGAAGGCCGGCAGATCAAATACATTGATCAGAAGGCCATTTACCGCTCCGGCCAGAACCCCGGCCAAAAGCCCCACCGCCAGCACCGCCACAGCCGGCAGCCCCATCTTGGACAGCAGGGCGGTAAATACGCCGATCATGCCGATCATCGTACCTACGGACAGGTCAATGTTGCCGGATGCAACTACAAAGGTAAAGCCAACCCCCAGAACCGACGAAGCCGCAATCTGACGGATCAGGTTCGTCAGATTTCTGGAGCTTAAAAATGCATCCGATAAAATAGACATTGCAATAAAAATTACCAGGAAAATCAAAATACTTTTATAATTCATAAAAAACGAAAGAAGCTTGCTTCCGTATCCGTTCTTTTTTATACTCTGTTGTGTTTTCTCCATATCCTCCACCTTCGCGCCTGCAGGCGCCTCTTCCTTACTGCCTGGAACAGCTTGCCTGCAGGCGCCTCTTCCTTACTGCCTGGCTTCTCCTTCCAGGCTCTGCTCTCCTACTCTGCCATGTACTCCGCTGCATTGGACTGATCGATCAGTACACAGGAATTGCCTGTAACATCGCAGACAGGCTCCGTATATTCCCCGGTAGCAACGCCGATGGCCAGCTTTAATCCCTCTGTGGCCATTACCATGAAGTCAAACTTCACGGTTGCGCTCATATTCCCGTCCGCGATCTCCTGCAGGGCGCTTGCGCCGCCGTCCAGGCCCAGCACCAGTCCGTCAATATTGGAGGCCTTGAAGGCCTGCAGGGCTCCCACTGCCATCTCGTCGTTGCAGGCAACAATACAGTTCATCTCCGGGAACGCCTGAATCCAGTCCTCCGCAGTACTCTGGGCCAGGGATGCGTTGAAATCGCAGTTCTTTGTAGCCACTACCTCCACGCGGTCCTTGTCCACATTCTCAAGAAAGCCATTCATCCGCACGTCCATATCCGTTACGCCCGGAAGTCCAAGGATATATCCAACCTTTACTGTCTCGTCGGGATGCTCTGCAAGCCAGCTGTTCATCCACTCTGCCTGGAGCTGCCCGGCCCGGTAATGGTCAATGGTCTTAAATTCACATTCCGCCTTGTCATAATTGACCGGATAGCCATAGATGATCACCGGGATCCCTGCGTCCGTACAGGCCTCAAAGGCCGGGACAGAGCCGTCCACATCAATGGCATGGAGGCAGATCACATCCGGCTCACGCACGATCAGGGATTCCACATCCGAAATCTGCTGATCCACATCCTGGTCGGAATTAACAAAAAAGTACTCGATCTCGTATGGGTTATCGCCGGCATTGTACTCGGCAATGGCTGCCTCCGTGCCATTCCACCACTGGGTAGCCCCCTCGTCTAAGGAACGCCATGCAAAGCCGATCTTTAAGGGCTTCTTCTCTCCGGCCCCCTCATCCCCGCTGTTTTTGGCATCATTCCCATTGTTTCCGGCATCCGCATTCCCGCTGCCGGCATTTGCACCCTCATTCTGGGAGGAATTGCCTCCATCCCCGCTGCCGCTTCCCTGGGAAGCGCAGCCTGCTGCTGATAATGCCAGTGCGGCAGCCATACCCAAAGCCAATAAATTTCTCCATCTTCTCTTCATGTTGATCCTTCCTTTCTGTGTTTTACAACATTTCCTACAATAACCATGCTGCAAAAACAGTGCCAGTTTATCATTTTTTCCATTTTTCATTGGCTTTTATTGAACTTTTTCGTCTTTTTGTATGTTTTTGTAATTTAATTTTATATCTTCATTATTGCATTTGTGCAAAACTACCTTGCGTTCTCGCAAAAAAGGGCTGCTTTCTGCTTCTGGCTAAGCTCCCCTTATCCATAACAGAAAGCAGCCCTTGTGACAGCCTTACAGATACTTCGCCCTGTAATACCCGTCAAACATTGCCTGGGTCACCTTGCCGGGACGCACCGCATCGCCGATGACCTCAAATTCCACGCCCATCTCCCGAAGCTGCTCCTCCAGCTTGTGATCCGAGCGCATTCCCGCTGCGCAGACAATCAGGTCAGCAGGCAGGAAAATCTCTTTGTTCTCTTTATCGAAAGCATACATCCCCTCAGATGTAATCCTTGATGCCCTGGTATCCGTGAGCATTGTCACATATTTTTTCAGCTCCATATTCAGGGCGCTCTTATGGAAGCAGTTGCAGTCTGCCGCAGCCTCGCTGCGCATTTCCACAATGGTAACCTTCTTTCCCTGGTGCCCTAAGTGGATTCCTTCCTCACAGCCCACCAGGCCGCCTCCCAGGATCACGACATGCTCCCCTATGTCCTTGGGATCCATGTGGGCAAGCTCTGTGGCCGGGCGCACGTTCTCGCTGTCAATCCCCGGAATGGGCGGAATGATGGGCGCTGCGCCGGTAGCTACAATCACCACATCCGGCGCCAGCTCCTCCACAAGCTTTGGCGTCACCTCGGTCTGATAGCGAATCTCCACGTCGGTGTTTTTCTTCAGCCGGATCCCAAGGCTCTGGCTGAACTTGTACAGATCTGCCTTAAAATCAATGGTCTTGGCAAATTTCAGGGCGCCGCCCAGGGCGTCTGTCTTCTCGCACAGGATCACCTGATGACCCTGCTCACAGGCCTTAAGGGCCGCCTGCATACCGCCGGGGCCGCCGCCGGCCACCAGTACCTTCTTTGGGCGTTCTGCCTTGGGGTAAGGGATGCGGTTCTCCAGCTCATTGCCGATCACCGGGTTCACGGCGCACTGAATCCCCATATTTACCACAGCGCTGCCCAAACACTCAAAGCAGCGCAGGCAAGGTGTGATCTCGTCCTCCCTGCCGGAGAAAATCTTCTTGGGCAGGAAGGGGTCTGCCAGCAGCGCACGTCCCAGCTCCACAATGTCCGCCTTGCCGGAGGCAATGATCTCCTCCATCTGGGCAGGATCGTTGAGGCCTCCCACACAGGAGACAGGCACGCTGACATGCTTCTTGATCTCCGCTGCCAGATACACGTTGCAGCCATGCTCCAGGAACATGTTGGGGTGGGTGCGGACAAATAGCTCCTCCACCTCATGGCTGCCGGCAGATACATTGATCAGGTCTACCTTGGATTCAATGAGTTTAGCCAGCTCAATGGCATCCTCCAGGTGCATGCCCCCCTCCATGAAGTCGTCTCCGTTGATCCGAACCTCAATGGGGAAGCCCGGCCCTACTTCCTTCCGCACTGCATCCAGGGCCTCCAGGAAGAACCTGGCCCGGTTCTCCAGGGAGCCGCCGTACTCGTCGGTCCGCTTATTCTGGGTGGGGGACAGGAACTGGGAAAAGAGCCAGCCGTGTCCTCCGTGGACATTCACCATGTCAAAGCCTGCCCGCTTGGCCATCCTGGCCGCATTGCCGTAATGACCCACGATTTTCTGGATCATTTCCTTTGGCATCTCATAGACATGCTCCCCGGTGGCCAGATCCTCCTCGCTGGGACCAAAAGCCTTCTTGCCCTCCTTCATATCTCCCCCCACGCTCACCAGGCCGCCGTATTTGCCGCCGTGGGACAATTCGATGTTTACCAGGGCTCCATGGCGCTTCACATCCTTCACCAGGTTCGTCAGGGACGGAAGCAGGGTGGGGTCGTCCAGCCTTGGCTGGAGGTTGTGGGAAGAGCCGCTCTCCCCGTGTACAATACACTCCCCCAGGGTCACAACTGCAACGCCGCCGCTGGCTTTGTATTCGTAGTAGGCCCTGTTATCTGTCGTCAAATGCGCATCCGCGTCATAGCCCATCAGACCGGTTGGCGCCGAAAAGATCCGGTTCTTTACCAGCACATTGCCAAGCCGGATGGGCTTTGCCAAATTTGGATATTTCTGTCTCATCACATCGTTCCTCCCTCTATCCACGCTTTCTTCTGTCCATATGGCCGCAGCCGAACCGCTTCTCAAACTCCGCAGAGAGACTCTCCCGAAATTCCGGCGCTGCAATCCGGATCAGCTGGTATGCACGCTCCCGCAAGGTCTGCCCATGGAGCTGCGCCACCCCGTACTCGGTAACCACATAGTCCACGTCGCACCGGCTGGTGGTTACGGCTGCTCCCTCTGCAAGAAGCGGGACAATCTTGGAGATCTTCCCCTTTGCCGCTGTTGCAGGCATGGCCATAATGGTCCTGCCCCCTTTGGACATGGCTGCTCCCCGGACGAAATCCACCTGGCCTCCTACCCCGGAAATCTGCTTCAAGCCCACAGACTCCGCGCACACCTGTCCCATCAGGTCGACCTCCACACAGGAATTGATGGACACCACATTGTCATTCTGGGCAATCACCTTGGGATCATTGACCACATCCACAGGCATGAGCTCCACATCCGGATTATTGTCCACAAAATCATACAGCCGCCGGGTTCCCATCAGGAAGGTGGCCACGAATTTTCCCCGGTTGATCTGCTTCTTTGCATTGGTGATCACCCCTGCCTCCATCAGCTCCACCACCCCGTCGGAAAACATCTCGGAATGGATGCCAAGGTCCTTTTTGTCCTTCAGGAACAGCAGGGTTGCGTCCGGTATTGCACCGATCCCCAGCTGCAGGCAGTCGCCGTCCCGCACCAGGGAGGCCACGTTCTCTCCGATACGCCGCTGAACGTCGCCGATATTTGCCAGGGCAAGCTCAATTAGCTCACTGTCCTCTGCCACCACATAATCAATGTCCCTAAGATTGATAAAATTATCTCCCATGACTCTGGGCATGTTTGTATTCACCTGGGCAATCACTGTATCTGCCAGCTCTGCACAGGGCTTTGTGTAGTCACAGGAAATACCGAAGGAGCAGTTGCCCTCCTCGTCCGGCTCACTGACCTGGATTAAGGCCACATTGGGGTGAAGCCTTGCGGCAAAAAGCCCCGGAACCTCCGAGAAATACACCGGCGTGAAATCTCCCCGGCCTTCCTCAATGGCCTGTCTGGTAGAGCCTCCCACAAACAGGCTGTTGTGGCGGAAATACTTCGACATCTCCGGCGCACAGTAGGCGGCCTTGCCCATGGCCACCATATGTACAACCTCCACATCCCGATAGCCATACCGCTGTGCATTGGCCACCATGGCGTCTGTCAGCACCACCGGCTCGCCGCAGGCGTGAGCCACCACCACCCGGTCGCCGGGCTTGATGTGGGATACTGCCTCCTGGGGCGTGCAGATTTTATCTGCATATTCTTTCTTCCAGTCCATATCCGTCACCTCACTACTCCTCAATGTGGGCGATGGCCTTTGCCAGCTTCTTCTTGGCCCCCAAGTTCCCCTGACGGGCAATCATGATCCGCTGTGCCTGGGGAGAGCCTGCGCCGTGCATGGACTCTGTGCGGTAGCCTACTGCTGCCGTGCCTAAGGAAAGGTTCTCGATGAGCCGCAGAATCTTTAAGCGGTTCTCTGTGGAAACATCTGCCGTGCCCTTTAAGTATTTGTCAATATATTTTCCAAGCTTCTCGTCCCTGAAATCCTTCTCTGAGGGTGCAGTCACCATCAGGCCGCCGGCAATATCCTCCGCCAGACGCACAATCTCATAGGGGAATCTGGTGACATTCTGCTTGCAGACATTGGCCAGAAGCAGGTCGATCATATAAGCCCCGGACTCGGTGGCGCTGCCCTCCGAAGAGCATGCGATGCCGCAGCAATACAGGGTCTCGTTGAGGTGGGTCATCTCGATCAGCTTATCCTTCACTGCAGAAGCCTTTGCCACGCCGTTGTAATCCGCTGCAACTGCCGCAGCGCCGATGAGCACGTCGCCCACGCCCACCTTGCAGCCGCCGTAGGACTGGCGGTGATAGCCTGCAAACCGTTCTACCAGCATCCCTGCAAACTCCGTCTCTCCGTCCATGAAGATCCGGTCATTGGGCACAAACACATCGTCAAAGACCACCAATGCCTCAACGCCGCCGAACTCGGAATTGCCTACATCCATCTGTGAGCCCTCCAGCTTGCGGGTATCGCAGGACTGGCGTCCGATAATCATGAAGATCCCCTTGGTATCTACCGGCACTGCAAAGGATACCGCATAATCCTTATCCTCCGGCCCCATGGAAATGGTGGGCATTACAATCACCTCATGGGAATTGCAGATGCCGGTCTGATGGGCTTTGGCGCCCCGCACCACAATGCCGTCCGCCCTGCGCTCTACTACCCGCAGATACATATCCGGATCCTCCTGGGCATGGGGGGCCTTGGACCTGTCTCCCTTGGGATCTGTCATGGCGCCGTCCACAGTCAGGTCATGATCAGCACAGTAGTTCATGTATTTTTTGAAGTTCTCATGGTAGCTGGTGCCGTATTTCTTATCAATTTCAAAGGTGGTGGAAAACTCTGCGTTAAAAGCATCCATTCCCACGCAGCGCTGGAAGCAGGCCGCTGTCTTCTGACCGCAGAGACGCTGCATTTTTACCTTGTTCTTCAGATCCTCGGTGCTCTGGTGGATATGGGTAAAACGGTTGATGGTGTTGCCCGTATAGGGGGATTTCACGGTCATCAGATCCTTGTACTGGGGATCCTGGGCCAGATCATAGGTCATCCGCACAGAATTCAGGGAAGGCCGCAGAATGGGATGGTCTACGGGATTTTCCACCTTCTCTCCAAACATATAGATTTCCATGTTCATCTTCCGAATACTTTCGATATACTGTTCTCCTGTCATTAAAGCCATAATATCTTCCTCCTTATGCTTCGTAATCAATCACTACCTTGATGGCTCCGGTAGCCGGGTTGCATGCCGTCTCAAAGGCCTCCACTGCCTGGCTATGGGGAAAATGATGGGTGACAATTTCCGGCGCTTTGGTGCGGTGGCCGGTAACGTTGTTTAAGGCCTCCACAATGTCCGGAACATCGTAGCCGGTAGAGCCCTGCAGGGTCAGCCGGGGGGCTGCAAAGGGCGCCAGGTCAAAGGTGATGGGCTTCTTATAGACCGCCACAATGGAGATCCTGGCCCCGCCCTTGGCCATGCCGATCACCTGCTCCAGAATGGAGGGGGCTCCGGCGCAGTCAATGTACACATCCACATCCACACAGGGCTCCATAAACATGTTCAAAAGGGAGCCGAAATGAGCGGTCAAAAATTCCTTCAGGTCGCCGTCCTGTTCCGGATGGAAGGGCACGCCTCCCATCTCCTTCACCAGCTTAAGCCGCTCCTGGTTCACATCCACCACCACGGGATTGCGCACGCCGGAGGCAATCAGGGCATTTAAGGTACACAGGCCGATGGTTCCCGCGCCGTACACCACCACATGCTCATGGGCCTTTACATTGACACAGTTCTTCCCATGGGTTCCCACTGCCAGAGGCTCCACCACAATGGCCTCATCGAAGGACACCTCATCCTCCAGCTTCAGCAGGTTATTGCCGTACTTGGCATCCTCCACCAGAACATACTCGGAAAATGCCCCTGCCATATCGCAGCCCAGCATGCCGTTGCGCTTGCAGGTGGTGGGGTTGACAAATACCCGGTCTCCCACCTGAATATCCGTTACGTCCCGGCCCACCTGGTACACCGTACCTACCATCTCATGACCGAACTGGCCGTCTACGCCCATCTCCCCCTTGGGAAAGATGCCGACTCTGTGGCCGTCATAGAGATAGGCCGTGATATCGGAGCCGCAGATTCCGGCTCTTGCCACCTTCACCACCACATCGGTTCCCTCTGCTACCGGCATGGGGATCTCTTCCAGACTAATTTTTTTTGGCCCTTCATAAATCAATGCTTTCATTCTGTCTCCTCCTTGTTCTTTTTTTGCATGATTGCAATTTTGTTTGCTGTTATGTCAGTCATTTTGCCTGGCCCTCTCCTGATATCCTGCCAATTTGTTACGGTTTGCTCTCTATGGCCGGCAAAATGATGTTCCCTCCACTGTATATCAAGCAAATTTTGTGCCAATTTTAATTTCCTATATGTGTTCCGGCGCTTTTGTTACTTTTCATGGGTCAGGAATGCGCACTAGCTGCGCATTCCGTGAGAAAATGATTCAGGAGTGAGGGGCGATTTTTGCGTAGCAAAATTCGGAATATCGCCCCGAATCGTTACTATGAGCGGCCCCCGGGCCGTGAATGGTAACGCGCTTTTGATGCTGCATAGGGTTTGCATTTTCAAGGACTTGCGGACTTTCTGAAGATGAGATATAATAAGGAGCAAATGCTTCGCCAGATCGTCAAGAAAGGTGAAAAGAAGTTATTGATACCATAAGGGATTCCAGAGATTTTTAATATGCCATGAATACAACCAAAGAACACAAAAACCAGAGATATCAACAGACCATACAAAGGATTACCGACAGCTACTTGAAGCTGATGCAGAAAAAGCCCTGGGATAAGATCACCGTCAAGGAGCTATGCAGCTGCGCCGGAATTACCCGGGGCACCTTTTACCTGTATTTCAGCGATATTTACGAACTGATGGCCCGGATCCAGGACAATCTGCTGGAGGATTTCTCCCGCAGATACAGCCAGCTGTGCCAAAAGCCTGCCCAGGATTTTTCCTACGAGAGCTTTCCGGAGAAATTTGACTACGGGGCGCCGGAGTCCCTGAACATGTGGTTTTCCTTTTGCAGTGAAAACCGGGATTCCATCATGGCTCTGCTCCACCCGGAATACGGGGATGAATATTTTTCCTTTAAGATCAAGGGCCGGCTGCGGGAAATCATCAACGAAATGATGGACTATGATCATATGGCCCAGGACTCTCTCCGGGCATATTTTCTGAACATGTTCGTCGAAATGCACCTGATTGTCATCCGCTCCTGGCTCTTCTCCCGGAAGGAGGATATATTGTCTGTCAACGATATGATCCAGCTTTTGAATTCCCTGCGGGTAGGAGCCAATTATCTGGTCTACAAGCACAAGACCTGCCCGGATTTCCCGCAGAAGATTCATGCCTTTGATGATACCTTCCCGACCTTTCTTGAATAACCCTTTGCTTGCCATTTTATCCCGGAGAATGTCCGAGCCGAAGTGTTTGACGGGCATATTTATGATATGGCCAGCCCCTCCCAGGAGCACCAGACAATCTCTATGGAGCTTTCAACAATACTGAACACGTATCTCAAGAGCAAACAGGGGCCATGCCATGTGTTTCATGCCCCCTTTGATGTGAAATTGACGGATGATCCCCTCACCATCGTTCAGCCTGATCTTATGATCGTATGCAGCAGGGACAAGCTGGACGGCAAGCGCTGCAATGGGGCCCCGGATTTCATCATAGAAATCATTTCGCCCGGCAATGCTGCAGATGATTATATCCGCAAGCTCTATTATTACAAAAATGCCGGTGTCCGGGAATATTGGATCGTGGATCCACGCCGCAAAACAGTAACCGTCAACTATTTTGAGCAAGATCTGCCCAGCCTGCAATATTCCTTTGATTCTACCATCAAAGTTCATATTTTCGATGATCTGCTTATCGATTTCTCCGGGATTGCCGATTTGCTGCATATTTAGCCGGAATAGCAGAGGAGCCAGCGACTTGTACCAGTCTCTGGCTCCTCCTTTTTCAGACGGTCTATTTCCCGGCCATCTCTTCTCTTTTTTCTTTTCGATTTAAGAAAAAACCGTGTGCTGCCGTCGGTATGTCTCCGTATCCTTCTGGCTTAACTCCTGCTCTATCTGCGCCAGCTTTTTCTGAAGCTCCCGGGTCTTCCTTTCATCCCCAGAGGCGGACTGAATCTGCTGCTCCAGCTGCTGCTTCTTCTCTTTCAGCTTCTGGATTTCCCGGTCAACCCCATTGGTATTGCCGACGCAGATCTCCTCCTTGGGCTCTTCCTTCTCCTCTCCACGACTGGCCTTCTTGGGCTCTTCCTTTTCCTCTGTTCGTTCAGCCTTCTTCGGGTCATCAAATACGATTTTCCGGTTGCCCTTCTCGTCCTGTTCTACCCGGTACAGGCCGGTGGGCTTTTGCCCCTCCTTTTCGCTGCTGATGTATGCATCCTGGGGCTGGGGCCGCCGTCCCGATCCTTTTGCATCCGCAGCCTTTTCTGCTTCCTTTGCCCTTGCAGCCTTTTCTGCTTCTTTTGCCTCTTTTGCTTCCTTTTCCGCTCTCTCAGAGGCCTGTTTTTCCCGCAGCTTCTCTGCATAACTGGTCTGGGAAGGATCGTAGCTTCCATGAATCTGCATTGCCATAAGTCTTCCTCCTTTGATCTCGTTTCTCTGATCTCATTGTGCCACAGCGGCTCTTACCAACCGCTGTCAGCTTCTATTTCGGCCGCTGGAGGCAGCAGATTCATTCATTTGCTGTGGGATGCTTTCTGGCTGCTGTGGGATGATCCGCAGCACATGGATGCCAAATACATTTCCCTGTGTTTTGATACTCATGGTGCCAGGATACCTTCTTTGCTTCCTGGGTCCAGGTCCGGATAAATGCTGTCTTAGCGTTGGTATATGCATCCCGATCATGCTCAAATTGCTTCCACAGCCGCAGTTTGATCTCTTCGTATTCCCTGGCTATCTGCGGATGCTCATTCAAATAATCCCGAAAATACAGCTCATCATGATCCCCAGAACAGCGAAGGTGTACATGAAACACTCTCTTTGCAAATCCCTCCTTCGTATACCCGTAGTTAAGGGATATTCTGCCTGCCTCTGTTGACATGCGGATAAATCCGTTCCTTTCCATTATCTTTGCCGTATGCTCCAAATCAGAATCCTTTGGTTCTTCAATCAGTATATCAACAATATCCTTTGCCCAGATATTGGCAATCGCCGTGCTCCCAATATGACTGATTCTCTCAATCGGTTCCTCAGACAAGATGCTGTTCAGAAAAATCACCATTTCGTCATAATAGTGCTTCCACTTATCGCTATGGGGCACAAGGCGTATAGGAAACAGCTCCCATAATTCTTCCAAAGACATTTCCGATAATTCTTTTCCCATGGTTCCCTTCCCTATTCTCCATATTTGTTCCGGTTCAAAGAGGGGCAGCTTGAGTGACTGCGGAGAACCTTTTTGCCCCCAGTCTCACAGCATCATTATATCTGACTTTCCCTCAAAAATCCACTGCATTTTTTTAGGGATCCCCTGTTTACGCCTCCACATCCATCGTACTGTTGGTGGACAGGCGCACCGTATGCTTCTCCGATACGTTGTTAAAATAAATCGTTGTGCACAGGATGATTACCAGAAGGATTCCCTCCACGGCCTCTGATACCGCGCTGGAGGCCCGGCAGATGGTCAGCCCATTCTCAATCACCGTAATGGTAATGGAACCGATAATCACCTTGTAGAGCTTGGCGGAAAACCCGCCTGTGGTCAGAATGCCCCCCAGGAAAATAGCCATCTGCACCCGCATTTCCAGCATATTGCAAAGGGTTTGGCTGCTGCCGCCTACCCGGCACATCTGGGTCACCCCTACAATCCCGGCGAACAATCCGGACAGCACAAAGCAGGTGATGCGGATCCGATCCACGTTGATGCCCACAGACCGGACGGTGCGCTCATTCTCCCCGATGCATTTGCAGTAATATCCAAACTTTGTTTTTTCAAATACAAAGAATATAACCACAATAGCCACTACCAGCAGCGTAACTGCAAATCCTGTGCTGGACATGAATTCCAGGCCGGAGGGGGTATAGACCACCTGGGAGGACAGGAGGAAATTCAAAAATCCTCTGCATGCAATCAGCAGCGCCAGGGTAGTCATAAAGGAGCTCACCCGGCATTTGGAAACAAGCAGCCCCACACACAGGCCTACGGCCATGGTCAAAATCAATGTCACCGGCAGCAGCAGCCAGGAGCCGAAGCGTCCGGCCACCAGCGCAGCGACAGTGGAACACATAGCCGCGCTTGCCCCGATGGAGATATCGGTCCCCCCCAGGGATACCACGAAGATAACCCCAAGGCTTCCAATAATTACGGGCACTACCTGTACCATCATATTGCTGAGATTGTATCCGCTTAAGGTAGTCCCCTTTGACAGGATGGCAAAGGCTGCCACCAGCACCAGCAAAATCACAATCGGGATAATGTCCAGCAGTTTCACTTTCTTTGTCATACCATCACCTCAATTATTTCCTCTTCCCGGAATCCAACGCTGCGTCCAATCTTCTTTTCCACAGAACCGTTTTTCATCACCACAATATGATCCGCCATGCCGATAGCCTCCGACAATTCATCGGTAATCATGAGAATTGCAATCCCCTTTCTCTTGGCCTCTTTCAGGCACTGGTAGATATAGGCTTTTACCCCCACGTCCACCCCGCGGGTGGGACAGTCCACAATCATCACCTGCAGATCCTTCACCATCCACCGGCCCAGGTTTACCTTCTGCTTATTTCCACCGCTTAAGGCTCCCATATTCTGCATGACGCCAGTACACTTGATCTTGAACAGCTCCCTTGCCTCCTCTGCCAGAGCCTTCATTTTGGCTGTACTTAAATACCCCAGCCTTCCGGCTAATCCCTCGGTTGACGGCAAAACTGTATTGTTCATGATATGGCTTCCCATCAGCAGGGCTTCCCCGTCCCGATCCTTGGGAACATAGGCCATCCGGTGCTTCAGGGCTTCTGCCGGCGATGTGATACGCATCCCGTCCGGGTGGAGGTATACTTCCCCCTTTGTAGGCTTCATCAGCCCGTAGGCCAGCTGGCCGATATCATGAATGCCGGAATCGCTCAGCCCGCAGAAGGCCATGATTTCACCCTTATGTACTTCCACAGAAACATTGGAAACCCCTGTGGCGGAGGAAATATCCTTCAGAGATAAAATCACCTCATCCTCATACTGTTCCTCCATATCCACCCGGTAATATTCTTCGTTCAGCTCACGTCCTACCATCTTCCTCTTCAGGTCATCCTCTGAAATCTGGCTGCTTACCACCGTATCAATCAGCTCACCGTCCCGCAGGATCGAGATGGTATCTGTAATCTTTAACGTCTCCTCCAGATCATGGGAAATCAGTATTACACTTCTTCCCTCCTCCTTGAACTTTTGGATCAGCTTATAGATCACCTCCCGGTTGTCATGGGACAGGGACTGGGTCACCTCGTCCAGAATCAGAATATCCGGATCTGCAGACAGGGCCCGCACCAGCTCTATCATCTTCCGCTGCTCCACATTCATAGCGGAAGCCTTTCTCTTAAAATTCATAGGCGGAAGCTCCCAGCGCTCCAAGACCTTTTGGGCTTCCCCATACAGCTTCTTTAAACTGATCATGCCGCCCCTGGTGTATTGGCCGGTTTTTCCCAAAAAGATGTTCACGGACGCCGGAAGATTTCCCACCAGTCCCAGCTCCTGAACGATCATGGCGATCTTATGGGTATTGGCGTCAATGGGGGATTTGGGGCTATAGGGCTTTCTATCCTTATACATCGTGCCGGAATCACTGGCATAAATCCCGGCAATCTGGGACAAAAGGGTGGATTTCCCGGAGCCGTTCTCCCCGGCCAGCCCCCGCACCTCACCCCTTCGAAGCTCCAAGCTGATATTTTTATTTGCATGGGTGATGCCAAAGCTCTTGTCCAGATTTTCAATTTTCAAAATCACATCCTTCATCACTTGACAACCCCCTTCACTCTCCGCTGTGCCAGCACGGCAAAGCAGATCACAATCAATCCCAGCAATGTCTCCTGGAAGGTTCCTGACGGAACTCCCAGAAGGGTCAGGATATTAAAAATCAAAATAATCAAAAACGTGGAAATCGGAACCGCCACAATCACATTGATATAATTGGACAGGGCCATAGCCAGAAGCACTGCCGCCATGGGCTGAAACACGGTACTTAAGCTGGCCAGACCGCTCTGGGCATTGACAAAGCCCGCGTAGCCTTCCTTGACAAAGCCTGCAAACCCAAAGAAAAATCCGGCTGCAAGCCCTCCCAGCATCAGGGTCTTATCAATTTTAATCCCCATAACCCGCGCCACGTTTTCATTGTCTCCAACCGCCCGAAAGCCAATTCCAAAGGAAGTATAATTGTACAGAAGGTAGGCGATTACAAATCCAAGGACCAGCATCACATAGATCCAGGGCTCCATTCCCAGCATTCGGGTGCTTCCGGTCAAGGTCACCACCTTCTGGCCCTTGGCAGAGCACACGCTGGCATAGTAGCCAATGACAGCCTCATATACCATTGTCATTCCCAGCCCTGCAATCCAGGGGGGAACCTTGGTGATCCGATAGATGGCAAAATTCAAAAACATACATCCCATGCCTGCGGCAAGGCCGCCCACCACCATTGCCGGAACACCGAACTGGTTCCCCAGAATACCGGAAACCGTAGCTGCCAGAATCACAACAGCCCCAGGGGACAAATCCGTGATATTCCCGGTAAAAATAATACAAAACCCCCAGGCCACCAAGGTAGGGGGCGTTGCAGAGGCCACCAGGATCTTAAAGTTCGTCATTGTCAACAGCTTTCCATCCACCACAATATTAACTGCCACAAGCAAAGCAAGAATCACAACAGCCGCAATGATGATCCGTATGACATGTTTTTTTTCCACATTCACTGCATTGGTTTTGTTCATTTCATTACCTCCAAACCGGGAACCGGCACTTTGTTTCCGGTTCCCGGGCCATTTCATTCTGCCTGGTTACTGAAGCCTGGAGTATACGCTCTCTGCATAGCCTTCCAATACTTCATTGTAGGTGTCGAAAGATACATCCGGGTTGTTTCGGAACAACAGCTTGTTAAAGTTCTCCATTCCCACAAAGTTCTCACCGGCGTCGTACATCTTCTGGAAGCCATCTGCATTTTCAGCAGTGATGATAAAGGGGTTCAGGTTCACAAAGAAAGGCGCTTTTCCGTCTGCATCCAGAATCTGATGCCCGTCCAGATAATTAATCAAAAGCGTCAGTGCCAGGGAACCGCAGACACCCTGGCCGCCGTTCATAGCGGAAACACTGCCGTTTTGGATCGCCGGGATCAGGGAGGGGTCAACGTCCGTGCCATAGAGGGCGCATTTCAAATCGCTTCTCTGCTCCTTGATGGAAACGGCTGCAGACAGGTAATCGCCGCCGGTTGCATAGACACAGTCAACGTCCGGATTGGCAGTCAGAAGGTCGTTGGTCTTAGCTACTGCCTCAGAAGGATCCGCGCTGTGGCTTACCTGCACTACCTCGCCCCCTGCTGCCTCAAAGGTCTCCGTGAATCCCAAAATACGGTTATCATGGGAGTAATCTCCCTGGGCTGCTGCGGTAATCACAGCAGTCTTATGTCCGTCTGCAATCGCCAACTCAGCGATGGCCTTTCCCATGTCATAAGGCGCTGCTGCCACGCCTCCGCAGCAAAGGGCATCCTCTATGCATTTTTCCATCAGCTGATCTCCCGGGAAATTGGAATCAAAGGCATAGGGAATTCCCTTATTGTCAATGGCCTGTACCACCGGCACAAAGGTAGTCTCTGCCATTCCCAAAAACAGTACTGCATTGGGATTGTTGGCAAGCTGATTTTCCAGCTGGGATACCACCTTATCTGCGGTAAACTCATTGTTGGCCACATCCAGAGTCAGTCCCAGCTGATCGCAGAGATACTGGTCATTGCGGACAATATCATCCAGAGGATATGCGCCTGCACCCCAGGTATTTGCTGCAATAATATAAGCGTCTCCACCTGTCTGGGCTCCCTCATCTCCCTGGGCTCCCTCATCTCCTTGAGCCCCATCATCTGCCTGGCCTTCGTCGCCTGCTCCATCCTGGCTGTCATTGCCCTGCTCCTGAGAAGGGGTATTTCCGCTGTCTCCACCTGTCTGGGCTCCGTCACCGCAGCCTGCCAGTAAGGAACCCATCAGAGCTCCGGCCAACAACATTCCTAACATTTTCTTGTGCATAATTACTTACCTTCCTTTCATTTTTTATATCTTACATGTTGCAATTTTTGTGCCATTTTCCAGAAATTGCCATATAGATAAACATTTTGCTATGAAATGTGCATTTTTCCGGGAAGAAATTTTGCTTTTCGCTAATCCCCTTCTGGAAATACGAAAATATTTTGTCATCGTTTTTTTGCATGGGTGCAAATCACATAAGCATTTTTGCAATCATGACAAAATTTTCAAATCAAAAACACCCCTCTTTTTTTGGCACGATTTTTGCTTGTTACTTATTAGCTATACTTTTGTGAAATGAGGTAAAATCAAATGACAGACAATAGACCAACCATTGCCATTATGACCAGCGGAGGGGACGCCCCCGGGATGAATGCCGCCATACAGGGAGCCTACTGCAATGCTTCCGAGCTGGGATATCGTGTCCTTGGGATACGCAGCGGCTTCACCGGATTACTGGAAGGAGATCTTTTTCAGCTTCAGGATGGGGATGTAAAAAACATTATCCAGATAGGAGGGACAATCCTTGGCACCTCCAGATGCGAAGAATTTCAAAAGGAAACCGCCCAGAAGCAGGCGGCAGATTACTGCCGGAAAATGGGCATCCAGGCCGTCATCATCATTGGAGGCGACGGCTCCTTTGCTGGCGCCCAGAAGCTTGCCGACCACGGCATCGGCGTTGTGGGCATCCCGGCTACGATTGACCTGGACATCGGATGCAGTGACTATACCATTGGCTTTGACACTGCCGTAAATTCTGCCATGGAATCCATTGACAAGATCCGGGACACCTCCCGGGCCCACTCCTGCTGCAGTGTCATAGAGGTCATGGGGCGCCGTGCGGGCTACATCGCCCTCTGGTGCGGGATCGCCAACACAGCCAAAACCATTCTTGTGCCGGAAAAACAGGAAATGGACAGCTTCATAGAACATCTTAAGAGCATCCAATTCACAGACGGAACCGTCATTGTGGCAGAGGGCTGCGGCAAAGCGGAGGAGATTGCCCAGAAAATCCAGGAAAGCCTCAACATCCACACCCGGGCCAATGTCCTGGGCTTCCTCCAAAGAGGCGGCTCTCCCACCTGCAAGGACCGGCTCTACGGCTGCATGATGGGCGCTTACGCCGCAGATCTGATTCACTCCGGCAAGCGCTGCCATGTGGTAGTCTCCCAAAACGGGGAGGTCTCCCATATGGAAATCACAGAGGCCCTTTCCATGACAAAGCCCTTCCCGGATTATCTATACCATCTGAACCAGGTAATATCCAAGTGTAATTGATACATAGCTTGCAAGCTGACTGTAAAAGCCCCTGGAATGGATTCCTCCACTCCAGGGGCTTTATTTACACATTGTTCTGCCTTTGGCGCTGTGAAATGACGCTGCAGTCATTCCTTAGCTTTCATTTGCCGCCAGATGCTCTTCGATATTCTTGCCATTCAATGGATAAATGCTTCCGTCAATTCTGGGAACAATCTCTCCCTCTGTCAGAATCGGCACAATTCCCTTCATCATATCAGCGATGGTATCCGGAATACCGCCCATGGAAATCGTTCCCCGCAGAACGCTCTCATCCTTCAGGGAAGCCAGAATCTTCGCATTTACCTCATCCGTCTCGTCTACACAGAAGATACCGAACCTGCTTCTGTCCTGAATTGGACTGTCCGAAGAAATACAAAAGGATTCTGCGCCCAGGGCAGTCTCTGCATTACAGGAAAGGATTACGTCAATATTTGGATTGACATTAAATTGGTTCTCCACCATCCTGCGGCCAACATTACGATCATTTTCATTCTCGGATTCCTCCTCAATGAGTGTGACCTTGGCATTTTTTTGATAGCCTCCACCATAGTATCAGAACGAACCACAATCTCAGGCTCGCTGGAGCCACGGATTACATATACGGTCACCTCTCCCTCCGCTGCATCCGGAAAAGTTTCGTCAATCCACTGGCTGGCCAGATCGCCTGCCGCCGTTCCCATAATACTCTCTTCTGCCGAAATCATTTCTGATGTTACATTGGGGATCTCCATAGCAAAGCCAAATACCGGGACGCCCTGGTCTATTGCATTCTGTACCGTTGCCCCCAGGGACTCGCCGTTAATTGGAAATACAATAATCAGATCCATACCCATGGTTACATAATTCTCAATCTGCTCGATCTGCTTCGTCACATCGCCGTCCGCAGAATCAATCTGCATAGTACAGCCGATTTCTTCCACTGCTCCCTTGGCAGCCTGGGTCATGTAATTGATAAAATCGCTTCCCAGAGTCGGAACTGTAAATCCGATCTTCTTGCCCTGGGCCTTGCTCATATCATACTCGCCTCCTGCCGCCGGGGCTTCCTCCCCTGCCGGCGTCTGCTCCTCCCCTTCTGCCGGGGTCTCCTCTCCTGCAGACTCCTGCTGGTCTCCTGCGGGCTCCTGATTATCCTCAGGTGTCTGCTGCTCCTGCTGCGGATCGTTTCCACTGTCTCCGCCGGCCTGTCCGCCGTCACCGCAGCCTGCCAGCAAAGATCCGATCAGTGCTCCTGCCAGCAGCATTCCCAAGATCCTTCTCTTCATAGCTGTTTACCTTCCTTTCTTTTTGGAAAATTTATAAAAACTTAATAGTTGCGACTTAATAACATGCAATTTCCATGCCAACTTAATAACTCTGCCTGCACATACTGTCCGCCCGTGAAAAACCCTTTTTCCGGACAGACAGTAAGAGGGAACGCTTGCATTCATGCAAATGATTAGAGCACCTTTGCAATACCAACCATTCACAGGAATGATTCGGGGCGATATTTAAAGTTTTGCTACGCAAAAATCGCCCCTCATTCCTGATCCATGTAAATCCATGAAAAGCAGCAAAAAAATGCTTGCAGTACTCTTCTACGTGTGATATAGTTCTAATATCTGATATAACTCTGAGTTTTTGGTGAGTTCTCACCGCTGATACCCAGAAAGATGACATAGAAAGATCATTAAGAAACAATCAAAGGAGGTTTTGCGTATTGTCTATGCAGAAAAAAAGAACGATTCCATCCAACCGGCCCCAAGGGGAGATTTCCGTAACGCTGCAAAAGATAAAGGAATCACCCATTTTATACCATCAGTATGAATGTTTGGATGAAAGATGGAAGCAGCGTTTCCTGGATTATTGCAGCAGAAAGAAAACCCTGCCCCTCACCTATGACCCATTTTTTAAACGCATCTTTCATCCGAATCTCCATCCCGGACGTCTCTCCCATTTTCTAAGCAGTATTCTGGGGAAAAAGGTCAAGGTAGTCCGTATCCTGCAGGGGGAGGAATACCTGCTGGACGGCGGCGCGCTATTGATTATGGATCTGTTGGTAGAGCTGGAGGACGGAAGTCTGGCCAACTGTGAAATCCAGAAAGTCCCCTACAAATTCCCCGGACAGCGGATGAGCTGCTATTCCGCCGACCTGCTTCTACGCCAGTACAGCCGGGTGAAGGGGGAGCGTGGAGCAGAATTCAAATATGCAGATGTGAAGCCAGTCTATACCATCGTTATTTATGAAAAATCAGCCGGGGTTTTCCATCAGTGCCCAGATACCTACATTCACCATGGAACTACGACCTTTGATACCGGCCTGAATCTGGAGCTTTTACAGGAATATTGGCTGATAGCCCTTGACGTTTTCCGGGAATTCCCGTATCCTAGAGATAGAAGTGAACAGACTGCCTGGTTATCACTGCTGGCCACAGAGGATACTGCCGATGTTGAGAAGGTGGTGGCAGAATATCCCTGGCTGGCAGAGATCTATCGGGAGATGGATAATTATCTGAATAAGCCGGAGGAGGTGCTAAATATGTTTTCGGAGGCATTGAAGATTATGGACCGGAATACAGTACAATACATGATTGAAGAACAGATGGATCAGATTATGGATCAATATGAACAGATCGAAGAACAGCAGAAGCGGATCGCCAGCCAAAAGGAACAAATCCAACACCAGGAGGCGCAGATTCATAGCCAGAAAACGCAGATTCATAGCCAGGAGGCGCAGATTCATAGCCAGGAGGCGCAAATCCATGACCAAAAGACGCAGCTGTCCCAAAAGGATCTGCAGATTGAATCCCAGTTAAAGGAGATCGCCCGTTTGCAGAAGCTCCTGGAAGAAAAATCATAATTTTTCTCATCCCCCCTCTGCAGTTATGCATCAGGATGCCCGCAAAAATCTTGCATTTTTCAATCAGCCTCTTTGCGGGCATCCTTTTTATCTCTGCGTCCTTTTCTCTTATCAAAGCCTTTATCTCTATCCCTCCAGCAGAAATTTCACAAATTCCTCCCTGTCCAGATTGTGATAACAGCCCTCCAGATCAAATCCCTCCAGTACACGCTTAAGGGCCTCCCCCTTAAGGCAGCAGCCGATCAGACGCTCCTGCAGCTCCTTTGTGGCCCCGTTTCCAAAATAGTCCCCAAAGCTTTCAAAGGCCTGAATCCTTCCCTGCTCCACATTCATACAGACCTCCATGTGGCCGCAGCCCTCAAACCTGCGTTTCTTCCTGACACTGTACCTGGGCGACGCCCCGTAATTCCATTCCCAGGTATCATATCGCTCCTTTTGAATCCTTTGAATCTTTCGGATGTCCTCCGAAGTCAGCTGGTAGGTCTCCACATCATTTCCCTGGAGCATATATTCCTTCAGAATCCCCTGAAACTCCTGAATCCCCATATCTCCTGCCAGATACGGCTTAATATTGGTCACCCGGCTTCGGACGGATTTGAACCCCTTGGATTCATACTTGGCCGGGTCGGCCTCTAAGGCCCTGCCCACTACCGACAGATCGGAATCAAACATCAGGGTTCCGTGGTGCATAATCCTTTGGCCCTTCACATACTGGGAATTGCCGGAGAATTTCTTTCCGTCAATGGTAATATCATTTCTTCCGCTGGCCTGGGCCGTTACGCCTATTTTGGCCAGCGTCCGCACCACAGGCTGGCAGAATGCCTGAAGGTTTAACTGCTCCAGGCTGCCTGTATCACAGATAAAGGTAAAATTGATATTGCCCAGGTCGTGATAGACCGCTCCGCCCCCGGACAGTCGTCGTACCACCTGGATGCCATGCTCCTGGACAAAGGCCTGGTTGATCTCTTCTGCCGTATTCTGGTGTTTTCCCACCACAATCGTATTGTGGTTCTGCCACAGCCAGAAATACTCCCGGTCCCTTGGCATAGAATCAAACACATACTGCTCCAGGGCCAGGTTAAAGGCCGGATCCGTAGATTGACTTTCCATATACATCGTTTTTTTCATATGCATCACCCCTTCATTTTATCCCCGCGGACAGTCAAAAACCCCGCTGCAAGCAACGGGACATCCATATGGAAAACGCGGGGGCAAACTACTTTGCTCCCGCTCCCTTCCTGAAATTAATACAGTTCCCGATAGATCTTAAGCACCCGCTCCTTATCCAGGGGTACGAAATTGTTGGCCATCAGCCTTCCCTGATTGACCATTACGGACTCGGCGAACTCCTCAATGTCCTCCTCTGTCATTCCGTAGCTGCGGAGGGGCTTTTTCGTAAGGATTACATCCAAAAGCTCCTCTAAGGCTTCATAGACCTCATCCGGCCTGCATCCAATGATATCTGCAATAAATTGGTTCAGCTTCGCAATCTCTCCGTCCTGCTTAAGCTCCATATAATTCTTCATAACTCCGGTAAACATGGCATAATTCGCCTCCCCATGGGCTACATGATAGGTGGCCCCCAAGGGGTAGCTCAAGGCATGGACAGCAGCGCAGCCGGCGTTTCCAAAGGAAATCCCTGCATAGTTTGAAGCTATCAGAAAGTCTTCTAAAAGCTCCATCCTGGCATCCTCCCCCTCTTTGCGGATCTTCATGTATCCCTTGAGGATCGTCTCAATGGCCTGATATCCAAACATCCTGGTATAACCGTTCCCCTTGGGAGACAGGCTGGATTCAATGGCATGGATCAGGGCGTCGATAGAGCTGGTGGCAAAGAAGCGGAAGGGAAGCCCCTTAAGAAGCTCCGGAATCAGAACGGCGCTGTCTGCATACATTTCATCCGTTGCCAGTCCCTTCTTGGTTCCACGGCTGTTTAAGGCCAGAATTGCAATGTTTGTTACCTCGGACCCTGTTCCGCAGGTAGTGGGCACCAGCACAAGCTCACGTTCCTTCTCCACCGGCAGCTTGCCGTCATACAGATCCAGAATGGGGGACACATGCTTTAAGGCAAAGAGCTTGGAAATATCTATTACCGTCCCGCCGCCAATGGCAATAATCCGTTTGTAATCTCCCTGAATATCCCGGTACATGGCCTCCGCCATATCATCCGACGGTTCGCCGGAGCCGTATTTTTCCTGATACAGTACGTCGCACCCAAGGTTTAGGCTGCCAAAGCCCGGCTGATAAATATACTCGTTGGTGATCACCAGGTCTCCCTTCCCGATCTGGAAAACTTCCGCAAATTCCTTGCAGGTCTGATAGGTATGAATCGCTGGTTTTAACATGAATTGCTGCATGTTCCCTTCCTCCTCTCTTCCAAATCCTTCTTAGGCCAATGCCTGCTCTACGGCTGCAAGAATTTTGTCGCACTTGCAGTCCTTCTTAAACTGTTCCAGACGTCCTCCTGCAAAGGCTTCCCGAATCATCTCCTGGATATCCCCATCCTCACTCTTTAAGATCTCCGTAAAGTCGCGGCTGGCCGCTGCCTTCAGCTTGTTCAGAAGGGCTGCATTCCTCTGCTCGGAGGCTGCCGCATGGGCCGGATAGCCGCCGCCAAACTCCTTGACAAAGAGCTTCTCAAACACATATTCCAGGTTCACCTCAGCGCCCCAGCCCCAGCCCTTTGCATAGGGAAGGGACATACAATTTCCGCCGTTTACCTGGGTGTAAAGGTAGGAATCCGCCGGATCCACCACCAGGCCGCAGCATACCCCCGGCATGGCGTTGCAAGCCATCATAGCGCCCTCTCCTGTCCCGCAGCCTGTGATTACAAAATCTGCTGCCCCGGAATTCAGGATAGCTGCAATCAGGACTGCGTTCTGGTTATAAGTCTGACGATGATCCTCTGCATTAAACTGGCCGTAATTTACCACAGTATGGCCATTGGCCTCCGCTACCTTTTTCAGGGTATTAAAAACGATCTCATTTTTCTCACAAGTACTCCATTCCATAACTAAAGCGATTTTCATTTTATTCCCTCACATTCTGTCTTTTTGATAGATGTTTATACCAATTGTTCCATTTTCTTTAAAATACTGTCCGCAATCAGCCGGTGTCCCCGGACATTGGGATGTACGCCGTCAATGAAGAATTCTGCCTCCCTCCCCCGGACGGCATCGCCAAATTCCCGGTACAGATCCACATAGGGAATCTGGAAGGCCCCGCAGAAGCCCGGCAGCCACTCTGCCATGGCCCGAATCTTCTCATTGACCTGGCAAAAATCTGCCAGCTGCTGCCAATCCGGGCGGACATGGGCGCTGTCTCCGGCAATCTCAATCCCTAAGATCACCGGAATCCTTGCATGGTACATCTGATGCACCATGGCCATCAGATTTGCCCTCACCACGCCCAGACCGCAGCCCATGATAAAATCATTGGCTCCTCCCATCAGGAACACCAGATCCGGCTGATGTTCCAGCACATCCCGATGAAGCCTGGCCAGCATTCCGCCGGAGGTATCCCCGTTGATGCCCTTATTGATCACGTCACAGCTGCTTTCCCTGTTCAGAAGCTCTACCCAGCTGTCTCCCACCGGGACACCCAGCCCGTAGGTCAGGCTGTCGCCGATGCATATCATTTTTTTCATTTGCTTTCACCCATCTTACAGGGAATTGATGGGCCGTCCGTAAAAGGCTGCCATAAAAGCTTCTCCCACTGCCTCGGACACGGTGGGGTGGGGATGGATGGAGCCGATGACCTCCTCTGCCGTAGCCTCCAGGTTCATAGCCACCGAGATCTCGGAAATCATATCCGTGGCATGGACTGCAAAAAGGTGGACACCCAGGATCTCACCCAGCTCACTGTCTAAGATCACCTTCATCATACCGCTCTTCTCGCCCTCGATCAAGGATTTTCCGTTGGCCATCATGGGGAATTTGCCCACCTTGACCTCCCCGTATTTTTCCCTGGCCTGGGCTTCCGTCAGGCCGATGGAAGCAATCTCCGGCTCCATGTAGATGCAGGAGGGGATCCGGTCATAGGACATGATCTCTTCCTCTCCCAGGATATTGGCCACTGCCACAAAGCCTTCATGGCTTGCGGTGTGGGCCAGCATCACACTGCCGTTTACATCCCCGATGGCATAAATATGTTCGATATTTGTCCGCATATGCCCGTCAACCTTGATGGCCTTGCGGTCAAATTCCAGGCCGATGCCCTCGGCATTTAAGCCCTTCGTATAGGGAGAACGCCCCACTGCCATCAGCGTCAGCTCCGCCTCTAAGGACTGCTCTTTTCCGTCCTTCTCGAAAATGACGGCTTTGTCCTTTACGGTCTTCACCTTGGCGCCTGTATGGAATGCCACCCCGGCCTTCTCTAAGGACTTCCTGGCCAGCTTTGAAATATCCGCATCCACCATGGGCAGGATGTGCTCCATCAGCTCAATTACTGTTACCTTGGTGCCCAGATGGGCAAATACATAGGCAAACTCAATGCCAATAACGCCGCCTCCAATGATATTGATGCTCTCCGGGATGTAATCTAAGGACAATGCCTCTGTGCTGGTAATCATCTTTGTCTCCCCTTCATAGGTGATAAATCCCGGCATAAAGGTCTCGGAGCCAGTGGCAATGATTACATGTTCCGCTGTCAGCTTACGGTCGCCCACTGCAATGGTGTGGGCGTCCACAAAGCTGCCCAGTCCCTTTACAATCTCCACCTTGTTTCCCTTAAGCAGAGCGCCTACGCCCCCCACCAGAGTCTTGACAATTCCTTCCTTCCGCTTCTGAAGCTTCACCATGGAGATTTTCACTGCCCCTGGGTCCACGCCCTCAATACCGAATTCCGCTGACTTCTGGATGTCCTCATACAGGTTGACGGTTTTCACCAATGCCTTGGTGGGAATGCATCCCACATTCAGGCAGGTGCCCCCCATATGCTCTGCCTCTACGATAGCAGTCCGAAGTCCCCGCTGGGAGGCCTTGATGGCAGTCTCATAACCGCCTGGCCCTGCGCCGATCACTACTACGTCAAATTCATACAGCCCGGATTTGGACTGTGCTCTTTCCTCTGCCATGCTCTGCGCCTCCTACAGTAAGATTTTCAAAGGATTCTCTAAGAGCTCCTTCATATATTCCACAAACTGGGAAGCCAGAAGCCCGTCAATGAGCCTGTGGTCCACAGAAAGCTGGATGTTCATCATAGGACGAATCACAATCTTATCCTCACCGTCCTCCTCAATCACCACCGGCGTCTTACGCACGGAGCTGACAGAAAGAATGGCAGACTCAGGGGGATTGATGATTGCAGTAAAATTGCCGATCCCGAACATTCCCAGGTTGGAGATGGAGAAGGTGCCTCCGGAATACTCCTCTGGCTTTAAGCGGCCTTCCTTGGCCCGGTCTACCAGATCCCTGTTTTCTTCGGATACAGTGGTCAGGGTCTTTTCCTGCACATTTTTGATGACAGGCACAATCAGCCCGTTATCCCCGGCTACCGCCACACCGATGTTGGTGCTCTTGTAGGTCACAATATTTCCGTCCACCAGGGAGGAATTGATGCCCGGAAACTTCTGCAAAGCCTTGCTGGCCGCATATACCAGCAGGTCGGATACCGTAATCTTCCGGTCAGATACCTCATTCATCTGCTTGCGGAAGGCCGTCATGTTGGTGGTGTCAACCGCATCGGTAAAATACAGGTGGGGAGCCGTGAACTTGCTCTCAGCCAGCTTGTCGCCGATGATCTTGCGCACGCCCTTGTAGGGCTTGGAGGAAAGGATCTTCTTCTCCTCTGTTCCCTGGGCCGGGGCTGCTGCAGCGGCCTTCTCCACATCTGCCTTCATGATCTTGCCGTTTACGCCGGTGCCTTCCACTGTCCCAAGATCCACGCCTGCCTTTGCGGCAGCCTTCCTGGCCAGGGGTGACGCTTTGATATCCTTGGCGGTAATGCCGCCCTGATACCCGGTTCCCGTAATCTGTGCGATGGAAGATACATCCAGGCCCTCGTCAGCGATCAGCTTCCTGGCCTTGGGGGTCAGCTTTAAATCCTTCAGGTTCACAGCTGCCTCTGTGCCTGCCTCACTCTGGCCGGCTCCCACTGCGCCTGCGCTTACCGCTGCTCCTGCCTCACTCTGGCCGGCTGCTCCTGCACCTACCGCTGCTCCCGCTGCACTCTGGCCTGCCGGCTCTGCGCTTACCGTGCCGTCCACATTTGCAGTTGCAACCCCTGCTGCCAGGGCTGCCTCCGGATCCTCCCCCGGAGCGCCCACTACGGCGATGGGAGTAAAGACCTCCACGGTCTCCCCCTCCTCCACACAGATTTTCAGAACCGTACCGTCTGCGGTGGCCTCCACCGGCATGGTGGTCTTATCTGTGTTAATTTCAAAAAATACTTCTCCCTTGGCAACGGTATCACCGACCTTCTTATGCCAGCTGACCAGGTCGCCCTCATCCATATTAAAGCCCAGCTTGGGCATGATAATTACTTCTGCCATGATGTACCTCCTACAGTAATTCCAATGCGGCTGCTTTGATCTTCTTCTTATCCGGAATCAGCTGGAACTCCAGTGCCGGGCTGAAGGGAAGGGGCACATCTGCAAGGCCCAGACGCATAATCGGAGCCTCCAGGTCATAAAAGGCGTCCCTCTGTACCCGCAGGGCAATCTCCCCGCTGATGCCGAAGCTCTCATGGCCCTCGTCCACGATCAGGAGCTTTCCGGTCTTTCTTACGGACTTTAAGATGGTCTCCATATCCAGGGGCACAATGGTCCTGGGATCAATGACCTCAATGCTCTTGCCATCCTTTGCCAGCTCCTTGGCCACATTCTCCGCATGGCGAACCATGGTGGAGGTAGCCACAATGGTAAGATCCGTTCCCTCACATACCACGTTGGCCTGGCCAAAGGGAATGGTGTACTCGCCCTCCGGCACTTCAAATTCCTGGGTATACTGGAGCTTATGCTCAATAAAGATGACCGGGCTGTTGTCCCGAATGGCTGTTTTCAGCAAGCCCTTGGCATCTGCTGCATTGGAGGGCATTACCACCTTAAGCCCCGGGATATGTGCAAAAAATGCATGGAGGTTCTGGGAATGCTGGGCTGCGGAAGCGCGGCCTGCACCCATGGTAGTACGGATTACCATGGGAAGCTTTGTCTGCCCGCCGGACATATAGGTGATCTTGGCAGCCTGGTTGCAGATCTGGTCCATACATACCAGCGCAAAGTCATTGAACATCAGCTCCGGCACCGGACGCATCCCTGCGATAGCCATTCCAACGCTCATGCCGATAAAGCCGGACTCGCTGATGGGGGTATCCTTGCAGCGCAGGTCGCCGTATTTTTCCCGCAGTCCCTTGGTGCATTTAAAGGTTCCGTCATTCACGCCAACATCCTCTCCCAGGATCACCACATTTTCATCCCGGGACATCTCCTCATCCAGAGCCTCACAAATGGCGTCTCGATACATTATTTTTCTCATCTTTTAATTCCTCCTCGTTCCTCTTCAATCCGAACAGTTACTCCGAAAATACGTCCGTATAAGCTTCACTGGCATCTGCATAGGGGCTGTCCTCGGCAAATTTGCAGGCCTCGGCGATTTCCGCGTCAATGGCATCCCGAATCTCCTTGATCTCCTCTTCCTTCAGCAGATTCAGAGCCTCCAGGTTGCCGATGGGCTCCTTTGCCTTCCACTCTTCGGTCTTTTCGGCGCTGCGATAGGTAGCCGGGTCTCCTACATGATGTCCCTGCCATCTCCAGGTCTTGCACTCTACAATAGAGGGGCCCTCGCCCTTCCTTGCCCGCTCAACAGCCTTTTTTACGGTCTCATATACCAGGAACACGTCGTTTCCGTCAATGGTAACTCCCGGAATTCCATAGCCCACGGCACGCTTGGCCAGGTCATGCTCCTTGGTCACCCGATGGATATCCACGGAGATTCCGAAGGAATTGTTTTCAATAATATATACAATGGGCAGATCCCAGGCAGCAGCCATATTTACACTCTCGTGGAAGCTCCCCTGGTTGGACGCGGAATCACCCAAAAAGCACAGGACTACCTGATCGGTCTGACGGTATTTTACTGCGTAAGCCGCTCCGGTTGCAATGGGGATCTCGCCCCCCACAATACCGTTGGCTCCAAGAATCCCCTTATCCATGGCAATGATGTGCATGGAACCGCCCTTGCCCTTGGAATATCCGGTGCCCTTTCCAAGAATCTCTGCCATCATCCGCTTGGTATCAGCACCCCGGGCTACCAGATGGCCATGCCCCCGGTGGGTGCTGCCAATGTAATCCTTTGGTCCCACTGCCCTACAGGCTCCCGCTGCAATGGCTTCCTCCCCAAGGTACAGATGGGCAAGTCCCGGCATCAAACCGCGCTTGTAGAACTCAAATACTTCCTCCTCAAATCTCCGAATCCGGTACATAGAAGTATAGAATTCCTTTGCTAATTGTTTCTTTTCTTCTGCTTTCATCAAAACATCCTCCTAAATAGACATCAATAAAATCAAAACATATGCAACGCTTTTCCCACCCGGATCAAATCGCCGATGGTCCGCTCCTGGAAGGCCTTCATATCCGCCTCACTCCAGTTCTGGATCCCCACGCCGTTGGTCTTAAAGCCCAGCTCCTTCTTCTCCACCTTCTCCTTCAGCAGCGGAGAAGCCTCTGTGGAATTTTCCAGGTGCGGATAAATATAAGAACCAATATTCAGGCAAAGGTCTGCGCCGATGCTGTCAATCTGCTCAATAGGTCCAATGCTTCCCAGCCGCATGCCAAAGCCGTACTTCACGGCGTCATCTACATCCTTGGGATCTGCAATGCCGTTGGCCACGATGGATACTGCTTCCCGACCCAGGGCATTCTGCATCCGGTTGGCGATAAAGCCCGGCACATCCTTCTTTGCAATAATGGGCTTTTTGCCTACCTTTGCCAGTACCTGGCATACCCTCTCTGCAACTCCATCCGCCACATGGACGGTCTTTACTACCTCCACCAGGGGAATCAGGAAGGGCGGGTTCCAGAAATGTGTCCCCACAATCCGCTCCTTGTGCTCTGCCTTGGACGCAATCTCCGTCACGCTCATCACCGAGGTGTTGGTGCACAGGATCACATCCGGATCTGTTAAGCTGTCCAGCTTCTGGAAAAAGTTCTGCTTCAGCTCCATATTTTCCAGAATACATTCGATTGCCAAATCTGCCTTTTCTGTCACTGCATCATAATCCGTGGTTATGGTAATGCGCTCCATAATGCCCGGGATCTCTTTCTCCTCCAGGATCTCGTTGACTGCCAGAAGATTCAGGTTCTCCCGGATAATCTGTCCTGCACGCTCCTTTTCGTTGTCGTCAAAGGCCCACAGGGCTACCGGATATCCCCCGGTAGCAAAAAGCTGGGCAATTCCGTTTCCCATTTTTCCTGCGCCGTACACGGCGATCTGTTTTATTTCCCTCATTTTGTTGTCCTCCATTTATATCCGCTGAAACAGCGCAGCCTGCCGGCACATGCTATCCGCTCAAACAACGCTCCTGCCTGTATGCTATATCCGCTCAAACAGCGCAGCCGCCCCCTGGCCGCCGGCCATACAGAAGGCCACCACGCCATACCGGACGCTTCTTCGCTCCATCTCATAAACCAGCTTTGCGGTCAGGATACCGCCGGTTCCTGCCAGGGGATGCCCCAAGGCCAGTGCTCCTCCGTTCACGTTCACCTTATCCATATCAAGGCCCAGCTCCCGAATACAGGCAATGGACTGGGAGGCAAAGGCCTCATTCAGCTCGATCAGGCCTATCTCATCAAGGCTCACACCGGTCTGATCCGTCAGCTTCCGGATGGCTCCCACAGGCCCAATGCCCATGATCTTGGGGTCGCAGCCCACCACGGCAAAATCCACAAATTTGGCCCAGATCTTTTTCCCTTCTCTTTGAGCCCGCTCCTTTTCCATCACCACCACGGCGCCGGAGCCGTCGCTCATGGGGGAGCTGGTTCCTGCCGTCACCCTGCCGTTTTCTAAGAATACCGGCTTCAGCTTCCCAAGGGTCTCCATACTGCTGCCCGGGCGCACGCATTCATCCTTATCAATCAGGGTTACGCTGCCTTTTTTGTCCTGCACAGGCACCGGGACAATCTGCTCCTCAAACAGCCCCTGTTCCTGGGCCAGAGCTGCCCGTCTGTGGCTTTCCACCGCAAAAGCGTCACATTCCTCCCGGGTAATCCCATATTTGTCACAGAGGTTTTCTGCCGTAATGCCCATGCTCACATTCAGATCCCCGGGGGCAGTGTAACGGATCCCCCACTCCGGCGGGTTCATCTGATACGCCTGCTTGGGCCGGTTCATGATATAGGGGCGGGAGGAATCGCTCTCCACACCTCCTGCCACAAAAACCTCCCCATGACCGGACTCGATCATCATGGCTGCCAGTGCGATGGCATTTAAACCGGAAGAGCACTGACGGTCAATGGTAAATCCCGGCACGCTGATAGGCAGACCTGCTTTTAACAAAACTACTCTGGCAATATTTGCAAAATTGTCATTGGCCAGGTTGCCGAATATCACATCCTCCACGGATTCCGGCGCGATCCCGGCACGTTCCACTGCCGCCTTCACTGCAATGGCTCCAAGCTCTGCCGCATCCACTTCGGCAAACATCCCTCTGCATCTGCCCACCGGCGTTCTGGCCGCAGATACAATGACTGCTTCTTTTTTCATCTTGATACTCCTTTTATATAGGTTTCAATCACATCGGCTTCCCGGTAGGTCCGCGCCGTCTCCTCACCGGTAAGCACACGGGTAATTCCCGCTGCCAAAGCTTCCATCTCATACTCTCCGGGAATCACGGTAACCGGATGGAGGAATGAGATCCTGGCTTTTAATTTCTCTAAAAACATGTTGGAATTGGCGATTCCGCCTGTGACAATAATGCCGTCCAGCTGGCCGTTCACTGCGGTTGCCAGGGCGCCTGCGCCCTTGGCGGTCTGATAGATCATGGCGTCGTAAATGAGCTGTGCTTTTTCATCTCCTGCCGCGATACGTGCCTCCACCTCCCGGACATCATTGGTTCCCAGGTAAGCCGTCAGGCCGCCCTTGCCCCGAACCATGGCACTGACCTCCTCAAAGGTGTATTTTCCGGAAAAGCAAAGCTCTGCCATCCCAATGCTTGGAAGTCCTCCTGCCCGCTCCGGAGACATGGTCCCGTCCTGGTCCGTCAGGATATCTGCGATAACTCCATGTTTATGTAAACCAATACTGATTCCTCCGCCAGTATGGATCAGAATCAAATTCAATTCTTCGTACTTCTTTCCGATCTGTTTTGCAAACATGCGGCCCACTGCCTTTGTATTGAGGATATGGCCCATACTCAGCTTCCGCACCAGAGGACAGCCGGTTACCCGGACAATATCCTCAATCTCATCCGCCGTATTTCCATCATAGATATATGCCTTAATTCCAAGCTTTTTGGCCATATGGTATCCGATAATGGCCGCTGTGCTGGAAGCATGCTGGCCGATGGGACGATTTAAGAGCACATCCAGCATCTCCTCATTGACCTCATAGGCCCCCGTATGGATGGGGGGCAGGGAGCCTCCCCGGCAGGCAATGGCCGTAAGCTTTGTAAGATCGTACTGGATCTCATGTAAGAAAGTTTCCACCTCCTGCTGCCGGAAATCTGCCTGATCTGTGGCCTTTTTATACTGCCCAAGGCTCTCTGTGGAATGGGACAAATTTTTCCGTTCCACCTCTTTCCCATTCTCAAAAATAGAAATCTTGGTGGAGGTGGAGCCTGGGTTAATTACAAGTAAATTGATATCTGACATTGTGCTTCCTCACCTTCCTGTATGGTTTCCTCCAGCTCTACGCTCCGGATGCAATCGCGCCCAGGATAATAGACTGAAACTTTTCTTCAATGGCTGCTGCTCTTGACATCAGGACAATGGGCACCTTGGCTCCGATAATTATACCGGCAGCCTTGGCTCCTGTCAGCAGCATTCCCTTGCCCATCAGATTGCCGGACACCAGATCCGGGCAAATCACAAGGTCCGCGTCGCCCCCTACCGGGCTTTCATATTTTTTCACCCGGACAGCCTCCGGATCCAGGGCCAGGTCGATGGAAATAGGCCCTTCCAGCATACAGGGACCAAATTCCCCTCTGTCATACATTTCCTTCAAGGCCGCTGCATCGGTGCTCTCCTGTAATTTGGGATTCAAAGTCTCCGCCGCGGCCAGGACAGCCACCTTGGGCTCTTTGATTCCCATGCTGTAGAGCACCTCCAGGGCATTTTCAATAATCTGCTTCTTGGCTGCCAGGTCCGGCTTTGGATTCAATGCGGAATCCGACAGTGCAAAGAGCTTGGGAATCCCGGGATTCTCCACAAAATCAATCTTGGACATCAGCCGTCCGGTACGCATGCCGGACGCCTTGGCCACAATTACCTGCATCAGCTCCTTGGTCTCCAGGGTCCCCTTCATCAGATAGTCCACCGTTCCCTCATGAACCATGGCGATAGCCTTCTCTGCAGCCTCTTTGGAATCCGTAATATCCACAATCTTTGGCATCTCTTTCCTTCCAAGAGAAGCCGCCAGTTCCCGGATCACCGAACCGGTACCAATCAGTACCGGTTCGATCACCCCTGCGTCCTGCGCCTGAAATACCGCATTCAGTGTATGGTCATCCTCTGCCTTGATCACTGCCATCCGTTTTACCGGAATATTTGCCTGGCAGTACGGCAGCAGGTCACTTAATTTTTTTAATTCCATGCTCTTCCTCCCGGGATTATCCGATGGCTGTCATACCGCCGTCCGCATAGAGGATCTGTCCTGTCACAAAGCAGGAAGCGTCGGAAGCCAGGAACACAGCCGGTCCCATGCAGTCCTCTACCGTTCCGATTCTCTTTAAGGGCTTGTCGTCGCCGGAACGAAGAATTTCCGGATGCTCCTTAATCAGATCTTCCATCATCGGTGTCACTGTATTGGTCGGTCCAATGGCATTGACCGTAACCTCCGGTCCAAGGTCGCAGGCAAGGGTTCTGGTGAGCATATCCAGCGCCCCCTTGGTGGAGCAGTAGCTGGCGTTTCCACCCAGACAGGCTCTGCTTCCTCTTGTGGAGGATACGTTGATGATCTTGCCGTAGCCTCTCTCCTTCATATGCTTGCCAAAATACTTGCACAGCATAGCGATACCGATTACATTGACCTCAAACATCCCCTTCATCACATCCATGGGAAGATCTACAATGTGATGCTTCACATTATATCCCTGGGCATTCACCAGAATATCCATATGGTCCTTATCCTTCAGCACGGTCTCCACCAATGCGGCGATGCTCTCCTCCTTGGAGGCATCCACCGTATAGACAGTCACATCCTTCCCTGTAGCCTCTTTGATCTTCTCCTTTGCCTTCAGCAAAGCCTCCATCTTACGGCTTGCAATGGAAACATCCGCGCCATAGGCAGCCAGAGCTTCTGCGATCCCCTCGCCGATTCCGCCTGCTCCGCCAATTACAATTGCATTTTTTCCATCCAATCGAAACATATCCTTCATGATTCTTTCCTCCATTATCTTTTTTTAATTATTTTATCAAATTATTATTTTAAAATATTATTTTAAATCATTATTTTAAATCATCATTTTAAATCATTATTTTATTTTTAAATTATTTTGTTAAATCACTATTTTATTTTCCAGTTTCATGCTACAAAGCTGACATTCCAAATAATACTCCATAAATTCCAGTCTACGGAATCAGGAAAATCTTATTTTCCGTTTTCTTTGCAAACAAATCAAAGGCTTCCTCCCAATCCGTGAGAGGCATCCGCTTGCTGACCAACTCCTCCAGCTTCAGCACGTCCTGACCGATAATCTTCAACGCCAGCTCCCAGGTAGACATCGCCTGGGAAAATCCTGCCGTCACCTTAAGCTCCTTGCGCACAACGGTATCCATGGGGATCTCCACATTCTTTCCGTACATGCCGACCTGGGTCAGGCTGCCTTCCTTCCGGACGCATTCCAGAGCTGACCGCAGGGAGGGCGCTGCCCCGGAGCATTCGATCACATGGTCAGCCCCATAGGGCGCATACTGGTTTACCAGCTCCGCAAGCTTTGCCGGATCCTCGTTGACCACATCGGCTCCAAGCTCTTTGGCCAGCTCCAGCCTGGCTTTATCTGCCGGAGTTCCGCTGACTATCACAAAAGCGCCGCAGAGCTTTGCCAGCTGCATACACAGCAGGCCGATAACACCAGGGCCTGCCACCACTGCCACGTCTCCTGCATGGATGGTGGATTTCTCCAGCACTGCCCGGGTGCAGCAGGCCAGGGGCTCTGTGATGGACAAAATATCCCTGCCCACATAGTGATCCGGCACCTTGAAGGTCCTGGCAGAAGTTGTCACCAAATATTCCGCCATGGCCCCTCCCAGGTCGATACCAATGGACTGCTTCTGGGTACAGTGGACAAAATCCCCGATGCGGCAGTATTTGCAGGTCCCGCAGGAGCGCTGGGCGGACAGAGCCACCACCTGATCTCCCACCTTAAGGTTTTTCACATCCCTGCCGATCTTGGTCACAACGCCGGTAAACTCATGGCCCAGAACAACGGGAACCGTATGCTGGTAAGCATCGTTCATGATGTGCTCATCCGTGCCGCAGATGCCGCAGGCCATAACCTTGATCTGTACCTCGTCCTCTTTTGGCTCCGGAATGGGAATATCTATCAGCTTTACGCTTTCTCTTCCTTTACCTGTTTTCACTAATGCTTTCATAACACGCTCTCCCTATCTGCCTTCCTTAGCCCGGATGGCTTCCTTTACCTTCGCCCCAATGGTTTCTGCTGTCAGCCCAAACCGCTCCTTTAGGTATCCCACATCTCCCACTTCGCCGTACAGATCCTGGACACCTACCCGCTTTACGATGGTGGGGCAGCTATCTGCCACACATTCGCATACAGCTGAACCAAGTCCTCCGATTACCGTGGCATTTTCTGCTGTTACAATGGCCTTACAGCTCTTGGCATAGGAGAGCACGGTCTCTGTATCCAGGGGCTTTACGGTCACTGCATCAATCACTACAATGTGAATGCCCTCTGCCTCCAGAAGCTCTGCTGCTTTCAGGGCCTCTGCCACCATAATGCCGCAGGCGATGACAGCGCAGTCGCTGCCCTCCCGAAGGACATTGGCCTTCCCAAATTCAAATTCCGTTCCCGGGCCGTACACCTTGGTGCAGTTCTTCCTGGGACAGCGGATATAGGTCACTCCCGGACGGTCCTTGGTCTGGCGGATGGCTGCATCAAACTGGGTCTGGTCCGTCACGTCAATAATCATGGCCTCCGGAATGGCCCGGTACAGGGCGATGTCCTCAAAGGGCATGTGGGTTCCTCCGTTGTAGGCTGCCGTCACGCCGGCATCGGAACCGATGATGCGCACATTGTTTTTTGCATAGCCCACGGAAATAAACACCTGGTCGTAGCATCTTCTCCCTGCAAAGGGGCCGAAGGTGTGTACATAGGGCTTTTTCCCCAGGGCGGAAGCCCCGGCAGCCACACCTACCATGTTGGCCTCCTGGATCCCGCAGTCAATACAGCGGTCGGGGAATTCCTTGGATAATTTATAAGTACCCATGGAATTCATCAAGTCTGCATCCAGATAAATCACATCCGGATCCTCTGCAAACAGCCCCCGCAGAACATCTGCAAAAGAATCCTTTATGGTCTTCTCATCTGCTTTTCCTGTATATGCCAGATCAATCATTGGTAAGCCTCCTTTCCAGCTGTCCGATGGCCCGATCCGCCTCTTCCTCTGTCAGGGTGATATGGTGGTTAAACTCCATCTCCTCAATAAAGTCCACACCAAAGCCCTTTTTGGTATGTAAGACCACGGCAATGGGACGGTCTCCATTCTGTGCAAATCCTGTTTCCACCGCATTTGCCACTGCATCCGGATCATTTCCGTTTACATCCACCGCATACCAGCCAAAGGCTTCAAATTTCGCCCGCAGGTCTCCCAGCGGAAGCACGTCGTCCGTGCTGCCATCCAGCTGCTTGTAGTTATAATCCACAAACACCACATAATTGTTAAGCTTCCTGGCCGCTGCAAACAGCAGCATCTCCCATACCTGTCCTTCGTCGCACTCTCCGTCTCCCAGAATACAGAACACCTTATTCTCCTGACCATTCAGCTTTGCCGCCAGGGCCATGCCTGCCGAGGTGGACGCTCCCTGTCCCAGGGAGCCTGTGGACATATCAATGCCCGGGGTCAGGTTCTTGTCACAGTGGCTGGGCAGCTTTGTGCGGGGCTCATTTAACGTCATCAGCCACTCCTCCGGGAAGAAGCCTTCCACAGCCAGGGCTGCGTACAGGCCGGGCCCGCAGTGGCCCTTAGACATTACCAGGTAGTCCCGCCCCTCCCACTGGGGATTCGTGGGATCATATTTCATCAGCTTCCCATACAGGGCCGCCAGGGTATCTACAATGCTTAAGGAACCGCCCACATGCCCAAAGCCGCGCTTTTTAAAGCATTTCATCTCCGCAATCCGGATTCGGACGGCCAGTTTTTCCAAATCTGTCATGTCTTATGCCTCCTTTATCTCAGGGGAGGAATCCCCAGAATCTCCCTTGCCTGTGCCGGTGTGGCCGGCTCCTTGCCAAATATCCTCACTGCCTGCACAGCACGCTCCACCAGCATTACATTGGTTGCAGGAACGCCCTTGCTGTAGTAAACATTATCCTCCAGCCCCACACGGATATTGCCTCCCAGTGCCAGGGCCGCAAACAGGATGGGCAGATGCTGCTTCCCTACGCCAAAGGCTGACCAGGTAGAGCCTGCCGGGATTTTGTTCACCAGATACTGGAGGTTCTCCACTGTCGCCGGCATACCGCCCAGGACGCCCAGGCAGAACTGGTAGTGGATGGGCGCGGGCAGATGGCCATGCTCTACAAAATAGTTGGCCACACCCAGCATACCGGAATCAAAAATCTCTACCTCCGGCTTGATGCCCCGCTCTATGTACACATCCCCAAGGGCCTCAAGGAATTGGGGGGAATTTTCAAATACGCCGCCCGGCATCCAGTTGAAGCTGCCGGCATCATAGCTTCCCATCTCAATCCCGTCCACAGTCTTCATATGAAGCATCCGGGTCTCGTCTGTGGCAGTCCCTGTATTATCTCCGGAGGAGGTACAGTTGATGATTACATCGCAGTCCTTTTTCTCACGCAGAAGCCGGATGGTCTCTGCAAATTTGACTGCACTCATGCAGCCGATCCCCTCGTCGTTTCGCATATGGAGGTGGACAATGGCTGCCCCTGCCTTCCAGCAGGCATAAGCGTCCTCCGCGATTTCTGCCGGGGTAAGGGGAATGCTGGCATTTTTCTCCTTGGGTGTCACGGCGCCGGTCAGGGCCGCCGTGATAATTACCGGTTCACTCATACTTTCTCTCCTCCTCTATTTCTCGCCGTTCCCGTCGCCAAACACCTCGTCCGGAGCCTTGAAGCCCGTTTTCTCACCCCAGACTACGGCATCCTCACGGATCTCATCCCAGGTCTTGATGGGATCCTGCAGATACTTGTGCTCATCCGTTGCATAACGATAATGGTGGATCATGGACATATCCTTCTCATCGGTCTGGGCTTTGCCATAATCCTTCTGGGCAATCCGGTACATGGTGCTGTACTGCTCGCTCAAGGTATGGATCTTCAAATCCTCCACCAGAAGCTTCTCCAGGGGACGCTTGCACAGGTGGGAATAGATGGTACGTGTCTCCAGAGGCAGGGACTTGATAATCCGGGCAATCTCCCATGCACGCTCCACTACCTTGCCCTTGGGGCACAGCTCATTGACCCAGCCCCACTCAAGCGCCTGCTGTGCAGTCCACTGGCGGCAGGTGTATGCGTAATAATTGGCCCGCTTGGTTCCCATAAAATGCTGCATCAGCATGAACATGCCGTCTCCGGGAATCAGGCCAAAGAACAGGTGGTCGTCGTCAAAGGTTGCGTCCTCGGATGCCAGGGTAATATCGCACAGCAGCGCAGAATCCCAGTGAAAGCCCGGCCCCGGCACAGCGCCGATGGTGGGAATATCAATGTCAAAGATCATATTTTTGATCAGATTGTAATCATCTATGTACTGATGCTCAAAACGCTCCTCTGCATAGGTGCTCCAGCCATTGGGATCCTTATCCATCATCCAGTTGTCCCCATAGTGAGTCCAGATCAGGATCTCATTCTTGCGGTCCATGGAGATCACACGGCTTAACTGGCTCATGGCACGGTGGCTGGAACCGCTCCAGCACATCTGATGGTCCTTGGTCTTCATGGTCACCTGCAGAATACCATCCTCACGGTACAGATCAAAATGATCCTTGAACCACTCCTTGTACTCCTCCAGCTCCGGAAGCTTCACATAATCTGCCATAATATTTTTCATTTTCGTTACCTCCTCTAGGTTTGCATTCGCATTGAATCTGATACAGCTGATATCATACTTGATATAAAACTGATAGAAAGCTTTATACAAATTTATATGCAATCTCCGTGCCAATTTTTTATCTGCCCATGATTCCAATGTATTTTGCTGTACACATGGTATCATTTTGTTATTGAGATTTGCAGCCAAATCCCTTATAATAGGCTTAATCAAGGGGGAATTACCAATGACAGACAGAGATATCATGATAAGTACGGAGCAGCAAATTACGGAGCTCATTGACCTGCTTGCTGCTGATACAACCATTGATCCTTTGAAATTTCGCAAAGAACTTATGCAAATTCGCAATAAAATCCATCAGGTGACCAGCAGTGCCATCGACTACCAGGTGGTCCTGGATAATCTGGACGACAATATCCTGATTGCCAACGACGAGGAAGAGATTCTTTATGTCAATCCCGCCTATGTCCATCATACCGGGATTCCCCGGGAGGTCCTGATCGGCCACCGGGTATCGGACATCCTCAACTCCAGGAAGTATTTCTCGGTGGCCACTGTACCGGATGTATTAAAACGGAAGGAAAAGGTCATGAAGCTGTCCAACCTGGATGCCGGCAAAAATCCGGGCATTGTTGTGGGCGTGCCGATTTTTGAACAAGATAATCCGGACAAGATTCAATATGTAGTCGCCACCAACCGGGGGCTTTCTACCTTTGTGGATCTTCGGGAGAGCTTTTCCGAATTTATTCAGACATTGAAGGATTTGCATCAGGATACCAGTGCCGTTCATATTTACCAGCGCTCCAAGGACATGTCCCCGGAGCATACCATGATCGGAAACGGTGCGGCAATGCAGAAAATAAAACAATTCATCAAAAATGTTGCGCCCACGGATGCCACGGTCCTGATCACCGGGGAATCCGGAGCAGGCAAGGAGCTGATCGCAGACGCCATCTACCAGGGCTCCAACCGGGCCAATATGCCCTTTATCAAGATCAACTGCTCTTCCATCCCGGCCAGCCTTCTGGAATCCGAGCTTTTTGGGTATGAAAAGGGCGCCTTTTCCGGCGCCAGCTCCAATGGAAAAAAGGGACTCTTCGAGGCTGCCAACAACGGCACCCTGCTTCTGGATGAGATCGGCGACATGCCCATGGTTCTCCAGGCCAAGCTGCTGCGGGCCATCCAGAGCAGCGAGATCACCCGGGTAGGCGGCACCAGGCCCATCAAGCTCAATATCCGGCTGATTGCAGCCACCAACTGCAACCTGAAGGCCAAGATTGCCGAGGGCACCTTCCGGAGCGACCTCTACTACCGGCTTCACGTAATCCCCATCAGCGTACCGCCCCTGCGGGAGCGGAAGGAGGATATCCCCCTGCTGTGCGCCCATTACCAGGAGATTTTTTCGGAGCGGTATGACCGCACCCTCCACCTGTCCCAGGAGAATATTGATGTGCTGGTCAATTATTCCTGGCCCGGCAACATCCGGGAGCTGCGGAATATCATGGAATACCTGACGGTCTGCTGCGCCGATATGCCGGAAATCGACTCCTCGTTTCTGTACAGTATTTTTGATATTGATTCAGACAATGCTTATGTGGAGATTTCCCAGAATATGTCATTGAATGAGGCGGTGTCCGCCTATGAGAAGGAATTCCTGAAGAATACCATCAAGGATGTCCGGAACCTGAAGGAGGCCAGCCAGCTTCTGGAGGTGGATATCTCCACGGTTTCCAGGAAGCTGAAGCAGTACGGACTATCGATCCGGCATTAAAAACCGTATTACGGTTATCAGAGCCAGCAATACCAGAATTGCCCCGGCCAGCAGGAACTTCGCCTGCACCCCGGGCATCAAAAGCCCTGCGGCTGCATTTACCACAATGGGGGACAGGGTATTCCCGATATTATTGCTGGCAGACAAACAGGCAAGGCCCATGGAACGCTGGGAAGCTGCCACCTGCTCCGACACCAGGCAGTTCCCGGCGGCAGTAAATACGGCAAAGGCAAAGCCCACCAAAAAACCTCCCAGCAATACCAGAGACAGCCCCCGCCCTAAAAAGGTGAGAAGCATCCCCACTGCCGTCAGCCCAAAGGCCAGAGGCACCGCATATTTGTTACAGATTTTCATAATTCTTCCCAGAAGAAGCCCTCCGAAAATCCCGGCAAAATTATAGACCGCCGTGGCCAGGCTGGCCTCCTGAGCCGCCCCGATTCCCTGCTCTCCCATGTACATGGCGATGTTGGTATTAAATACATTCTGGCAGATATAATACAGACACCCAATCCCGCACAGGAACCAGATCCGGCCCAAAAGCCCTGCCTGCTTATCTCCCGTCTCCTGCTGCTCCAGCCTTCCCTTGGGCAGCAGGAAGAAAATGGCCAGGGAGCAGGGAAGAAACAGCAGGAAAATCAAATACACCTTCTGCCAGCCCAGGGAGGAGGCTACGGTCCCTCCAGCCAAGGTAAACACCATACCTCCCACGGAAATGGCAGCCCCCTGGAGCCCCATCATCTGATTCCGTTCATTTCCTTCGTAATAATCGCAGATAATTGCCGCCGTAATCGGCACAAGAATCCCGCAGCCCAGCCCCAGGATCCCGGAGCAAAGGAGCAAAAATCCCACGCTGCCATGATACCCAAGGGGCAGCAGTCCTCCCACCAGATAACAGCCCAGGGCAAAAAGAATCAGATGCCTCTTATATATGTACCTGGTAAGGCGCCCCGCCACAAGGGAAATCACCAGGGTCATCAGGGAGGGCAGGGTGATCAGCATCTGCACTCTGGTGATGCTGACTGCCGGAAATGCGGATGCAATGTCCGCCAGCACAGGGGATATTCCAAGATAACTCATAATTACAAAGCTGGATAGCAAAATTCCTAATTTTTGTTTCATAATGCTTACTTCCTTTAAAAAGCCTTCTATCAATCCCAAATTCCCATTGGTCCTAATAGAAGGCTTTCTTTTTTATATGTTTACATCATTAAGGGCAGCAATCTCTTACGCCTCCTGGCCGCTGAGCCTCCTAAGCATCTCGTGATGGCGGCGCACCTGCTCCACCTCGTCCACCAGATGCTCCTCGCCCATATCCTGCTGGTCTCTCTGGCCCTCAAACTCTGAATCAATATAGCCGTCAAAGCCGTTCTCGCGCAGGTATTTCATAGGCGTCTCGTAGTCGATCGCCTTATCCTCATAACAGCCCGGCTTGCCCGGAATCTCGGTCATGTCGTAGAACTTGCCGTGAATGCTGACAATATAGGGGATAATATCAATGATATCCTCCGGGTCTGCCGAGGAACGGTGAAGGCTCATGCGCTCCACGGTTCCCAGATCCAGGCCATGATTGGGGTACTTCTCATCCAGCACCGTATACATATCATCCAGCTCATAATCCTTGCTGTTCTCCAGGATGAAGTCAATACTCTCCGGCATCTTCGCATGACGCTTGGCGTAGTCAATGGCCACCTTTGAGGGAGAATGCTGAAAAATGCCAAAGTCAGGCACCAGCCCCACATGCTTGCTGCCGGTACGGTCCGCCAGCTCAATAATCTGATCTGCCATCTTAAAATCCAGAGCCGCTGCCATGCCCTTGGTGGGCTGCACCCTGGTTCCCGGCTTGATGGGCAGAGGCGCGTGGATCTCCTTGCCGATGCGGACATTGTACTTCTCTGCCGTCTCCAAAGCCATCTCGATCACATCGATGGGCACCAGACACAGCGGACGCACATTGGCAAAGCCCAGCTTCGCTGCCAGCTTGATATCATTTTTCAGGCGCTCCGCCGCTTCCCGGTGGGTCATGATATGATCCCGGAACTGATGGACATCCAGATAAATGTCCATGGTAACAGCCTTCATATCATACCTTGCCATAAAATTATTCCAGTCGTAAATGAATTCCTCGGAAGGGAAGGGATAATCCCGAATCACCGCCTCGTCAATAATCTCAATTCCATCTGTTTTTAAGTTGTCATGTACCTCTACAATCTGATCCTTCCAGCTCATCTGTTTAAAAAACTGTGCCTGCTGGTAGCTGTAGAGCGATACACCTCGTTTGATTCCCATATCAGCAGCCTCCTTCCTGTAATTCCAGATCAAAGGTACAGATGACAGCCGTCTTGCCTGCCCCTGCGCCGCTTCCCGGCACCGGCGGGTTCTTCAGCCACTCCTCGTCCCAGGGCATATAGCCGTACTGGGCCAGGATGGACTGCTGCAAGCCGATGGTATGTCTTCCCGGTGCAAGGCCGCCTTCCTTTGCCACATAGACAAATCCCTCGTCGTCATAGTTCCAGTGCTCCCAGACGCAGGTCTTGATCTCCTCAAAATCCCTGGGGGGCTTGCCGTTAATCTCAAACTTCTGAAGCTCTCTGGGATACTCCACGCCGTCACAATTGATATAGTAGCCATTGTGAAGGGATAAAAAGCATCCCCGGTAATCTGCAATGCGGACTGCAAATTTGAAACCAACGGCCTTGCCGTCCTCATACACATTGCATAAGCTGTCTTTCCGAATCAAATACTGATCAAACAATGTAATCCGCCACCTTTCTCTTTCTATATATGTATGGCCAGCATATGCCGGCCATACATGAATTGTCTCTCTATTCCTTGACGCCTCCCAAAGAAATACCGGCAATAAATGCCTTCTGGAAGAAGGGATACAGGATCATGATGGGCACTACTCCTACTACCGCGATGGCCATTCGGATACTGATTCCCGGCATCTTCGCCGCCGCTGCCGCCGCATCTGCCGTGTTGGCCATCTGGGACAGGGCATTGATATTATCTATGATACTCTTCAGGAACTGCTGCAGCGAGAACATGTTGCTGTCGCTGATGTAGTACAAGCCATTGGTCCAGTCGTTCCAGTACCCAAGACCTACCATCAGGCCGATGGTGGCAATGATGGGCAAAGACAAGGGAAGCACGATCTTGAAATAAATGAACAGCTCCCCGGCTCCGTCAATCTTGGCCGCCTCAATCAGCGCCGGATGGATGTTGGACGCAAAATTATTCTTGTACAGGATAATGAAAAATCCGTTGAACACCAGCGTGGGGATCAAAAGAGCCCACAAGGTATTCTTCATGTGGAAGGTCTGGGTGTACATAATATAGGAAGGAACCACTCCGCCGTTGAACAGCATGGTGAAGAATACCATGAATGTTAAGACCTTCCCCCTCTTGTAATCCTTCCGGGACAGTACCCAGCCAAGCATCGGCCCGATCAAAAGACTGAATGCAGTACCCACAATGGTCACAAAGAAAGTAATCCCATAAGCCTTCCATACCTTGGCCCCATTGGACTTAAACAAATATTCATAGGCATAGGCAGAGAACTTCCGAGGGAAGAAATTGTAACCGGACTGTGCCAGGGTGGCCTCTTCCGTAAAGGAGGAGGACAGGAGCATCAGAAACGGCAGGATCGCACACAGGGCGAATATTAACAGGATCACAATCAGGATGGCCTGGTATATCTTATCGCTTTTTGTCTTTACACTTGAATCATCCATTATTTATTCCTCCTTGCTATGAGCACTTGCGGCCGTACTTTGGCCGCTTACGTGCGATGCATGCCTGGCCCTTAGCGAAGCCAAGTGCAGCGCCGGCTAAGCTTAGCCGCCAGGTGCTCCTAGAATAATGCGCTCTCTTTGTCCTTGCGCCGCACAATCATGTTCACTGCCATTACCAGCACAAAGCCAATGATCGCCTGGTAGGTACAGGCTGCCGACGAGGTTGAGATATTGTTCAGGGTCATCAGACACCGGTACACATAGGTATCAATGGTGTCCGTCACCGGGTACAGAGCCCCGGAATCTCTGGTTACCTGATAGAACAGTCCGAAGTCCGAGTACATAATACGCCCAACGTTCAGCATGAACAGGGTAATTACCGTAGGCTTTAAAAGGGGCAGGGTCACATACCGGATCTGCCTCCACTTGTTGCAGCCATCCACACGGGCTGCCTCATACAGGCTCTTGTCAATTCCCACAATGGAGCTTAAGAAGATGATCGCATTGTAGCCCACCATCTTCCATATGTAGATAAAGATCAGGATGAAGGGCCAGTAGGACTTCTCTGCATAGAAGTTGATGTCTGTCCCCAAAAGGTGGTTGATAAAGCCTGCGTCGTTGCTGAAGAATCCGTACACGATGTAGGCTACGATTACATAAGAGATCAGCTGGGGCAGCAGGATGCTGGTCTGGAAGAACTTCTGCAGCGCCTTGCTGAAAATGTCTGCCAGGCAGATACCTACCAGCACGCCCACGATGGTGCCAAGGACAATGAAGGCTGCATTGTACAGGATGGTATTCCTGGTAATCCGGAAGGCATCGCTGTTGAATATGCTGCCGCTGAAGGAGAACAGCTGTTTGAAATTATCCAGTCCGTTCCAGGGACTTCCCCAGATGCCCACGCTGTAGTCAATCTTCTTGAAGGCAATGACAATACCGAACATGGGGATATAATTGTTGATGATAAAATACAGCATGCCCGGAACTACCATGAAATCCAGAGTACTTAAGATCTTGGCCTTCCACAGCCGATACAGAGCCCATACCATCAAGGCCAGACAGGCGATCAGGCAGATCAGGCTGCCGTAGGTGACCTTCACATTCTTGGCTGCGGAAAGCTTATTTCCCGCTGCAGTTGCCAGATAAATATTGGTCACCAGCCCCACAATGGAAGCAATGGCCGCCACACCGTAGGACAGGTTGGGCCCTTTGGCAAAATCAAGAAACGCCGCTGCCAGCATGGCCACAGTGGCCACTGCCAGGAGGATCATGGGAAAGCTTGGGGACAGTACCACCTTGCCGCCGCAGACCGTCTTGCCGGTAATGAGGCTTAATGCGCTTAAGGTGTACCCCTTGCTCTTATAGGTATAGCTGATATAGGGCAGGAACAGAGTTACCAGCATCACAACAAAGCCTGCCAGCAGTTCCAGATGGATCCGGGGTTTCACGTTCTCTTTAACCGCCGGAGCCGATTTTTTCTTACCTTTCATGCTCATCTCTCCTTAAAATGCCCGCTTCCCCGAATCAGACTCTCAGGGACGCGGGCACTTCTGCTAACTATTAGTTACAATTTTGATATGACAGAGGATCTCTCCTACTGTGTTGCCAGCCACGCATCCAGCTGGCTCTGGTATTCAGCGATGATATCGTTGATACCCGCCCCCTCCAGGGCTGTTAAATACTCCTGATATTTTGCTTCCGTCTCAGCGCCGTATACGCCGGAGGACAGCATGGGCTTGTATTCGTTGGTTACGTTCTGGCAGGCGGTTACCTGATTGGCCACCTTGGTATTATCAATGGAGAAGCCAATGTATTTGGAAGCCTTCACTTCTGTATTCTTGGCTGCCTGCTGCTCTCTCAAGTCAGCATCCTCCCAGGGAGTAATGGTCAGGATATCGCCATACAGGAAGTCATTCATATGATATCCAACGGTCTCTGCCGTTACGCCGTCCGGATAGGTAGCAGATCCGTCCTCTGCCTTCACCCAGTCGGTTCCTTCCACGCCCCAGGCCAAGGTATCATGCACCTCATTCTGGCTGTAGAGAAGGTTGATAAACTTCACGGCTGCTTCCGGCTCCTGAGCCGTTACCGGTACGGCAAAGCCAAACTTCGTATAGGAAGCGGTAGCCGTCTGAACCATAGCTCCTGTAAACTTCACTGCAGCCTCGCTGCCGATGGAAGCCTGCAGCTTGCCCTCAAAGCCAAACTCCTGGGCATTGACCATACAGATACCAACGCCGTTCTTGATCATGGTGTCCGCATACTCGTCGGTAGTGGAAGCATCCTTGTAGATCAGGCCCTTGGTGTACCAGTCGCCTGCCCGAAGCAGGGAAGCCTTGTAATCCTCATTCATGTAGTAGCATTTCACCTTATCATCTGCCGGGTCAATGTAGATCTGCTGATTGCCGTCGCCTGCAATGTCTACCCAATAAGCCTCATCCAGCTTGTCAGAGCCGCTGATATAGGGCTGCGGGCTGATACAGGAGCCCTCCGCGTCAGAATTGATCACGCCGGGATGGCCTGCATCCTTTGCAGCGG
>CAJUQB010000009.1 GCA_910588285.1 uncultured Lachnospiraceae bacterium | reverse complement strand
CAGTAGCGGGAGCGGCCACACATTTTGGGTTCTGTGTCAAGCCCTTTTCTGAAATGAAGATATCATACAAGAAATCAGCAGACATTCTGAGTATAATATGGAGTGCCAGGAGGTGTTACCATGCAGAAAGAAATACGAACCGTATGCTATGATGAGGATTTACATCTGGAAGCATATCGTTTTGAGGGAATCGTACAGCCGTTCCCGAATCATTTTCATGACTACTATGTGATTGGCTTCATAGAGGCAGGGGACACGCTGTTTGTCCTGCAAAAATAAAGAATATATCGTAGGTCAGGGAAATATTCTTCTGTTTCAACCGAACGATACTCACAGCTGTGTGCAATGTGACGGCGGAACGCTTGATTACAGAGGCTTGAATCTTCCAAAAGAGACAATGCTGTCATTCGCAGAAGAAATAACAGGACAAAGGGTTCCCATCGGTTTTTCGGAAAATGTCATTAAAAATGATGAGCTGAGCCTTTATCTTCATTCGCTGCATCAGATGATTATGGACGGTGGGGAAGCGTTTGAAAAAGAGGAAATGCTCCTGCTCCTTATTTCATTCCTGATTGAGCAATACGGACAGCCCGCCAGGAGCTGCATTCCAGAGTGCAGCGAAGAAATAGAGCGTGCCTGCGTATTTATGTCAGAACATTTTCCAGAGCATATCACATTGGAGAACCTCTGTAAATGCAGCGGTCTTAGTAAATCCACATTGCTCCGTGGGTTTACCAGGTCAAAGGGAGTTACGCCATACAGGTATCTTCAGACAATACGGATCGGAAAAGCAAAGGAACTGTTGGAGAAAGGCGTATCCTTGGTGGAGGCCGCTATACAGACAGGCTTTTCAGACCAGAGCCATTTTTCCAGATTTTTTCATATGTTTATTGGGTTGTCACCTGCTGCATACAGACGCATTAGAGGGGAGAACGCTAAAAAACATGGATAAAAGAACTACCGTTGGGCATATCACGGCCCTGATTACGATTGTGATATGGGGAACAACTTTCATATCCACCAAAATACTGCTTGCAGATTTTACACCGATAGAGATACTGTTTTTCAGATTTTTGCTGGGATTACTTGTGCTGATGGCTGTTTACCCGAAACGCTTAGGAATAAAGGATAAAAAACAGGAGCTTACCTTCGCAGCAGCGGGGCTGTGCGGGATATGCTTATACTACTTGCTTGAAAACATAGCATTAACCTATACAATGGCGTCTAATGTCGGCGTTATCATTTCTGTTGCTCCGTTTTTTACTGCCATGTTATCTCATGTATTTCTAAGGACAGAAGAAAATCTGAAGGCTGGTTTTATTGTTGGATTTGTTGTTGCCATGACAGGAATATGCTTTATCAGTTTTAACAGCAGGGAATTGGAGCTGAATCCCGGTGGTGATATTCTGGCGCTTGCTGCGGCATTGGTATGGGCAATATTTTTCATGCTCCCATTTCTCTTTGTTTTTGATTTCAGCTTGGATGTGCAGAGGTTTGCAAAGCCAGAGTATGCGTTAAACCTTATCTATCTGGGCCTTGGGGCATCAGCCCTTTGTTTTGTTACCTGGAATTATGCGGTCAAGGTGCTTGGGGCTGTTAAGACGAGTGTGTATATCTATATCGTTCCTGTCATTACTGTTATCACATCTGTTCTTGTGTTAAAGGAAGAAATTACATGGAAGGCAGCGATAGGAGCAGGGTTTACCCTAATCGGCTTGTACCTCTCTATTTTGTGCAAGGATTGACGGTTAAACCAAAGCATGAATTATATTGAGGAACATTTGACAGATGAAATGGACTATGAACAGCTTGGGCGGATTGCCTGCTGCTCCACCTATCACTATCAGAGGATGTTCACGTATATGGCAGGCATCAGCCTGGCAGAGTATATCCGAAGGCGAAAAATGTCTTTGGCAGCAGTGGACCTGCAGGGCGGGGAGGAACGGGCACCAATCAATCCATACAGGAATTGGAGCAGCGGATCATAACAGAGTGGCTTCCCACCGCTGGATATGAATATGCCAATGCCCCTGATATTGAGGTCTATTTCAATGCGGACCCACAGAACGCACAATATGAGGTATAGATACCCGTAACAAAGAAAAAGGGGTGACAGAGGCAATTATTTCAAAGGGAGCGTAACAAAGAAGGTAGCCCCGCCTCCCACAGTATCCTGGCAGCCTGCTTTGCCGTGCATCATTTTTGCAAGCTCATCCGCTATGCTAAGCCCCAGTCCAAAATTTGACTTATCGGTCCTTGACTTGTCGGCACAATAGAAGCGGTTAAAAATATATGGCTTGTCGTCCTCGGAAATGCCCGTTCCGTGGTCTGCAACGAAAAAGGTGATGTGCCTTGCAGCTACCGCTGTTTTGACCTCAATCAATTGATTGCCTGCGGAATGGTGAATGGCATTGTCCATATAAATGGTCAATATCTGAAAAAGCCGTTCTCCATCCGCGCAGAGCTTCGGATAGCTGGTTTCCCGGATTTCCAAATGCAGGCAGATTTTTTTACTGATACAGATGGGTTCATACGTCTCATATAATGAGATCAGCAATGTGTCAATATCAATGATATTTTTGCACAAGGTCCATGATTTTGCATCAGAAGAAGCCAGAAGCAGCATATCCCGGACCAATTTTGACATTCTCATGCATTCGGAGTCCAATATTTTAACAGATTTTTTAAAATCAATATCATCGATTTGCAATTGCTCCAGCTTCTCTGCGTTTGCCAGGATGATGGCAAGGGGAGATTTTAATTCATGAGAGGCAGAAGCAATAAAATCCTTCTGGCTTTTTAACATGACTTCCGTTGGCTTTAATGCCGTCCGTATCAGCAGATGGCTCAAAACCGTCACAGCCATAAGGGAAAGAAGCCATAGGGAGAGATAGAGGAAGGCCTGTTTTGTTAAAAGCGCAAAAAGGGATTGCTGTCTGTAAATAATTGACAGATGGTAAGCCGTGTTATCCGGCAGAGCAATGGTTGCAAGCACCCCCAAATACTCATCCGATTCCTTTCCGCGAAATGCGAATATACCGCTCTGGTCTGTGGCTGGCTGATTCCCGTCTGTTAATAAAAAGGTCTGCTCTTGGCCTGCCTGTATGCGGAACTGATCTAAGAGAGTACCAGCATCCGTAGGGAAGCCGGACTCTGTCTGGTATACCATTCTTCCGGAGGTATCCTCAATATGGCAAAAGAGCGAGTGCTTGTATTCATGGTAGGAATTTACGATGGATACAAGGCTCTGGCTGCTATCCTTCAGCTGGTACATCATCTGCGTAACCATTCTCTGAAAAAACAGTGCCTCATTTGTCTGTTCCATACGGATGTAATTTCTGCTGAGAATCATCATAATCAATGTAATGATCAACATAATTGTCGTTATAAAAATGGTGTTTAATTTTTTAGACAATGGTTTCAGCATGTTTTATCTCCAATCTGCTGCGGCTCATATGCGGCCGGATTTCCTTCTATTTATGAGTTAAGGAATATCCGGCGCCATATACGGTCTTTATTTCGCAGCTGCTCTTTAATTCCCTCAATCGTTTCCGCAGGAAGGAAATATAATTATCAACATTTCCCGGTTCCACCTCAGATGAGGTGCCCCATATTTTCAATATGAGCTGCTCCCTTGAAAAAAGCGTATCCGGGCTTTTCAGAAGCACATACATCAATTCCGATTCCTTTGCCGTTAAAAAAACAGTCCTCAAGCTGCAGGTCAGCTCCCGGTTTGATTTATCGAAATGCAGGTCAGCATATTGGAGCGCATCCTCTGCCCTTATTTGGACAGGACGCCTTGTTAAGGCCCGCACACGGGCCAGCAGCTCCTGCATATGGAAGGGCTTGACCAAATAGTCGTCAGCCCCTCCATCCAATCCCTCGATCCTTTCACTGAGGGCAGTCATGCCTGTGATGATGATAACAGGAATCTGGATGTTCTTTTTCCGCATAGCTTTGATGATGGTCAGACCGTCAATAATAGGAAGCATCCGGTCCACAATCGCTAAATCATAGGAATAATCTGTATGTAAGGCATATAGCATGGCGGTTTCCCCGTCATTGCAGGCATCCACCATATAGCCGTTTTTTGTCAATTCTGACTGAATGGCGCTGCAAAGCGCGAAGTCGTCTTCCAAAAGAAGTATTTTCATTTTTTCCGATCCTTTCCCTGAATATGGCTCACTCTTAGTATAATGGAAAATTTTATAAAAATCCTCTAAAAATTCATGTATATTTCTTATTTTTTTACAGGATTTTTAGCAGGGCTTTTCGGTACAATGGCCTCGTAATTCAAAATTTGAAATCTAAAATTAGAAGCTCAAAAAGAAAGGCGGAAAAGAATGATGAAAAACAAAAAGCAATTGCAGGCATTTGTGATTGGGATGAGTTTATTTACTATGGCAGGCTGCGGTTTGCCGAATGACACGGACACAGACAGAACGCAGGAAGCCGGGAATACCTATATGGAAAATCCCATGGCAGACCCTGATAAAAAGGATCCTTCTGCGGGGAACAATGGAAATGCTGACGGAGGTGCAGGGGGAGGAGCCACTGGGGAGGTATCCGGAGGAGAAATCATTGCTGCATCTGATCTGCAGGGAAGCGTCATAGAATTTTCGGATACTGGATGCAGAATAAACCCGGTAACAAGCAGCGAGGATGGGGGCGGTTCAACGGCAAGCATTGCGGCTGAGGGACATGAGGAGGAAGACGAAAAGGTAACCGTAACATATGAGGATGGCTGCATCTTCCAGAGAGCGGTCATAAGTATAACCACAGGAAAGGCCGATGTCAGGGAAGCCTCTGTATCTGATATAAAGAAAAAAACATCCTTGCTGCTTTATGGAAATTTTGAAGATACAGAACATTTTACAGCTGCAAAGGCAGTGATTGTACGATATGAATAGGAGGAGCAGCCATGGCATTTTATCAGCTTGCGTTTCGATATCTGAAACGGAAAAAGGCAAAGACAATCCTGCTGTTTGCTGTGCTGCTCATTGTGAGCACCATGATCCTGAGCACAAATATGATTCTCCGTGCAACGGCTGATTCCAAAGAGGCAATTGAGGAAAAAACAAAAGCAAAGGTTGTCATGGAGACCGTGGGGGAGGAGGACAGGATCACGTTAGAGGATGTGGAGGGGATCAGGAAGTTGGAGGAAGTATCCGCTGTAAACCGTCTGGCGAAAAACAGTGCATTTCCCGTAGATTTCCAGCTGATCACAGGCAGCGCTTCGGCAGAAGCATTCAATCAGAAGGTATCGCTTTTGGCCTATGATAATCTGGAAAATGACAGCGGATTTTCAGAGGGCGTGTACCGCCTCATTTCGGGCAGCTATATTACAGGGGACAAAAAAGGGATTGTCGTCAACTCCTATCTGGCGGATGCCAATCAATTGCAGGCAGGAGACCGGATCGCATTGGAAAATGCAGATGGAAAGCAGGTTTCCCTTGAGATTGTGGGGATCTTTTTGTCCGGAAAGGAAAGCAAACAGCCAGAGGGCATGGCTGCTGTAAACCGCATTGAAAACCAGATGTTCCTGGATCCTGCTTCCTACCAGGAGCTATTTGAAGGAGACGGTTATACCAAAGCCGCCGTTTACTGCAAGCATCCGGAGCAATTAGGCGCACTGGAGGAGGAATTGAAGGAACTATTATCAAATAGAGCGAATGCTACCACATCGGATACCCTGTATCGGCAGATGGCGCTGCCCTTAGAGCAGATTGCCAGGGCAGCAGCGCTTATGCTTGCATTAACGCTTATGGCAGGAACAGTCATTGTATCGTTATTGCTCTGCATGTGGATGCGGACACGGCAGAGAGAGGCTGCTATCTTTATCAGTATTGGAAAATCAAAGGCCGGCATTTTTTTACAGGTATTTTTGGAATCATTTCTGGTCTTTGTACTGGCTGTCCTTGGCTCCTGCAGCCTGGGAGGCCTGATGGCCGGGGGCTTGCAGAGCTTTCTTACAGATTCCGAGGCTGCGGGCAGCTCCCTAAAGGTCCTGCTGCAGCTCAAGGATATAGGCATTCTGGCAGGCTTGGGAGGCCTGCTGGTACTGGCGGCAGTCATGATTTCGCTGCTTCCGATCTTAAAAACAAATCCCAAAGAAACGTTATCAAAAATGGAGGGATAGACATTGAACAGTTTTCAAATGGCATGGCGTTCCGTCATACGCAAACCAGTCAAAAGCATACTGCTGTTTTGCGTAGTATGTATGATCAGTTTATTTTTTTTGGCAGGCATGGCCAGCCGAAATGCAAGCATTGCCACCCAGGATCAGACAAAACAGGCAGTGGGGGCCGGCTTTCTGCTGGAAGCAAACGAGGCCAACAAGCACAGCAGAGCAGATGAAATCCTTGCAAGCAAGGGGGAGGAAGAAGAGGGGAATTTTGATGGAGTCCATGTTAAAAAAATAGAAACACAATATGGGACATCCTGGAGCGTATCCTATGATAATTCCTTTCAGACGCTTTTGCTTCCTGATATTGAAAGGATTGCCGCTGTTTCCGGTATTTCCAGGTATAATATTACAACGGTTGTCACAGCCGTAAATCCTGTGAACTTTTCCAGAATCGAAGAAGCTGACGTTGACCAAAGCTCTGATTTACGCTGCGTCAGCTTAATCGGGAACAAGGATATGGCATTGGATGCGAATATCCTGTCAGGGAATGTGACCATCAAGGAGGGGCGGATGATCACAGCGGAGGATTCTGACGTATGTGTGATTTCAGAGGAGCTTGCAGAAAAAAACAATTTATCGGTTGGAAACAGGATACAGCTGAATGACCGACACGATACAGCCCATGCAGAAGCGTTTGAGGCTGAGATTGTGGGGATTTATACGGTTCAGCAGAAAATGACTCCCGTGATGGCCGGCGATACCTACCGTTCCGAAAACATCATCTTTACAGATTTGGGATTTCCGGAAAAGGCAGAAGGAAGCACATCCGGGCCCTTGTATGAAAAGGCATATTTCAAGGTGGCAGATGTGAATCAATACGAGGAGATAAAAAAAGAAATACAGAATGTGGAGATAGCGTGGGAACGGTATGATTTGATTGACAATAATGGAAATATTGATACAATGTCCCAAAACTTTAATGATTTGGAGCATGTCAGCCAGTTATTTGTAATGGTAGCAGCAGGCGCCAGCCTGATCATTCTGTTTTTCGTGTTTGTCTTTTGGATGAAGGGAAGGGAGCAGGAAATTGGGATTTTATTAGCCCTTGGCACACAGAAGATCAAAATCCTTGGGCAGATCCTATGGGAGGCATTCATGATCGCTGCTGCTGCCGTGTTCCTTTCCTTTGCAGCTGCGCCTGCTGCTTCTAAAATAACAGCAGATTATCTTGTGCAGCAGCAGGTGCGGCAGGCAGAGGAGCAGTCCGTCTTAGAGGCGGGCAAGGTTGCGAAATCTGTGGAGGATTCCGAACAGAGGGTTACCGGCGTATCCGCTGCAGTTACACCAGAGCTCATGCTGCTGGACTGGTGCGGCGTGGCAGTGCTGGTGCTGCTGTCGGTTGGCGCTGCAGGCATACGGATTGCCCGTAAGAATCCCAAGGATATTTTCAGTGAAATCAATTAGGAGGTTGCAAAAATGGTGTTAGAGGTTAAAAACGTCAGGTATGCTTACAAATCACAGAAGGAAAAGGAGATTTTAAAAAATGCATCCATGCAGTTTGAGGAAAAGAAATTTTATGCCATTGTGGGTGCAAGCGGGGCAGGGAAAACGACCCTCCTGTCCCTGCTGGCAGGGCTTGACATGCCTGTGGAGGGGAGGATTTTATACGACGGTGAGGATATACAGGAAAAGGGGCTGAACTACCACAGGAAGCATCATGTGTCATTGGTGTTCCAAAACTATAACCTGATTGACTATTTGACCGCAGAGGAAAATGTACGGCTTGGCGGAGCGAAGGATCCCCAGGATCTGCTGGAGAAGGTGAGCATCCCCTGTGAGGCCTGGAAACGAAATGTGCTGCAGCTGTCAGGAGGGCAGCAGCAGCGTGTTGCAATTGCGAGGGCCCTGGCAAGCAATGCCAAGGTGCTGCTTGCGGATGAGCCCACAGGCAACCTGGATGAAAGCACGGCAGAGGGGATTATAGAATTGCTGAAAAGCACGGCCCATGAGCTTGGAAAGTGCGTCATTGTGGTAACCCACAGTAAGTATCTTGCAGCACAGGCAGATGAGAGTATCTTAATAAAGGATGGTTATATCGAAGCCGGGAGGGATTATTATGGTTGAAAAAAGAATCACCGGAGGTTATAATAATGAGGGCACATAGGAGCCCCGGAAGAGAATCTTTGTGCAGATAGAGGAGTTGGAAGAGACATGAGAGAGAAGAAGCACCAGCCGGCGGGAGGCTGCGCAGGCAGGGTAGTCAAATTCGCAATTGCTGTCATTGTGATGATTGCTGCGGGAGTATTCCTGTGGCGTCAGCTGGGAGGCGGCGGAGGAAAGGAAACGAAGACTGTGCTTACCTCCTCGAAGCTGGAGAAGGTGCTTCAGATCAGCGATTTGTCCACCTATAAGGTGACCTTCAACGGTGTGGCAGCCGTGGAGGCAGGGGATGAGCTGCTTTACAATGTGGCGTATCACGCCACCGTGAACATTGGGTTTGACATGAAGGAGATCCAGGTGACCGTGGACGACAGTGAGGAAGAAAACAAGAAGATCACGGTGGTACTGCCCAATATTGAGATTGTGGACGTGGAGGTGGAGCCCGGCTCCCTGGATTACATATTTGAAGAGAGCAGCGCCAATACCCAGGATGTCATCCGGGAGGCCCTGTCTGCCTGTAAAGAGGATGCACGGACAGAATGCAGTACCAATGAGCTTCTATTTGCACTGGCCAGAGAAAATGCAGGAAATACGGTGAAGGCGCTGACTGCGCCTCTGCTGGAGCAGTATCCGGAATATACGCTGGAGATTCTGGGAGAGGGGGGCTATCGCTATGAATAAAAGGAAACGGTTTGACTGGCTTTTGGGGGCAGTACTGGCCCTTGGCCTGGCGCTGGCAGCAGGCTGCGGCAGACAGGAGGAGCCAAAGGAGCCAACAGTGGCGCTGGAGCTTAGCCAGATGCAGAATGTCTGCGAGCTCGCCACACTGGAATGCTATTACCACAACACGGCAAAGTTTGATTCCCAGAAGCGCGTCCTGTTCTGGAACACCAGCAAGCGGCTGTGGATTGAATATTCCGGGGTTGTAAAGGTAGGCGTTGATATCGGCGGGCTGGATATGGAGGTAGACGGCAATGTTGTCACCATCACCCTGCCGGAGGCAAAGGTGATGAGCTGCAATGTCGATGAGAAATCCCTGACTCCGGAGAGCTTTTATACGGAGACCACTGGCCTTGGCAGCGGTGAGATTACGGCAGAAGATCAGAGCGAGGCCTTCCAGGCCGCCCAGGACGGAATGCTGGAAACCGCCCAGGGAGACGCCCTGCTGCTGCGCCAGGCCAGGGAGCGGGCGCAGCTTCTGATTGAGAATTATGTGAAAAACGTGGGGGAGGCCATTGGCGTAGCCTATCAGATTCAATGGAAAACGGATGCATCGCCATCTCAATAAAGGAGCATATTGCTCAATGATGAATGCTGCTGTATGAATGCAATGATGTATTATCCTTCTGTAAACCGGGCCAAAAACTGCTTTGTCCGCTCCTCCCTGGGGCTGCCAAATACCTGGTCCGGGGTACCCTCCTCCAGAATGCGCCCCTCGTCCATGAAAATCACCTGGTTGGATACATCCCGGGCAAAAGCCATCTCGTGGGTAACAATGATCATGGTGGTATTCTGGTCAGCCAATCCCTGAATCACCTTCAATACCTCCCCGGTAAGCTCCGGGTCCAGGGCAGAGGTGGGCTCGTCAAAGCAGAGAATGTCCGGCCGCAGAGCCAGGGCCCGGGCAATGGCCACACGCTGACACTGGCCGCCGGAAAGCTGGTGGGGATAGTTGTCCATGCGGTCAGAAAGGCCCATCTGGGCCAGCAGGGATTCGGCCTCTTCCTGGATTTCGCCAAAAATCTCCTTTTTCCGGGCCTTAAAATCCGGCTGCTCCTGAACCAGCAGTTTTTTGGCCAGCATGATATTCTCCCTGGCCGTATACTGGGGGAACAGGTGGAAGGACTGGAACACCAGGCCAAAGTGGAGCCGCTTTTTGCGGATCTCCGCAGGACGCTGGGTGGCAGGGTCCTTGGCGTCAAAGAGCACCTCGCCATTGACACGGATGATACCGGAATCCGGCTGCTCCAGGAAATTCAGGCAGCGGAGCAGAGTGGTCTTGCCGCTTCCGGAGGAGCCAATCAGGGAGAGCACCTGTCCCTGCTCCAGAGAAAGATTGATGTCCGTAAGAACCTCTGTATGTTCAAAAGATTTCTGAATATGTTCTACTTCTAAGATCGGCATGGTACAGCTTCCTCCCTATCTGAAATAATTGAGCTTTTTCTCCAGACGTCCCAAAAGGACAGTCAGGATCCCGTTGAAAATCAAATAATACACGGCAGTGAAGAACAGAGGCCAGATGGCGCCTGCAATGCCGTGGGAGCCCTTCATGAAGGACTGGCCGGCCCAGATAATCTCCTGCAGCGCAATGATGCGGGCCAGAGAGGTATCCTTCACCAGGGTAATGACCTCATTGGACATGGGAGGAATAATGTGCTTGACCATCTGCAGCAGCGTTACCCGGAGGAAAATCTGGCCCTTGGTCATGCCAAGCACCAGACCAGCCTCCTGCTGGCCCACCGGGACGCTCTGGATGCCGCCCCGGTAGATCTCGGAGAAATAGCAGGCATAGTTGATAATAAATGCCACGGAGGCAGCCAGGAACCGTCCGGATTCACCGCTGCCCCAGATGGGATTATCAAGCACCAGGCCCGGAAAAAAGTATATGATCAGAAGCTGGATCATCAGCGGGGTTCCGCGGATGACTGCAACAATCAGTTTTACCAGGCAGCTCAAGGGCCGGAAACGCGACATGGAACCGAAGGAAATGATCAGCCCCAGGGGAATCGCGCCCACAAGAGTCACCATAAAGAGCTTTAGGGTCTGCAAAAACCCAACATTTAAGGACTGGAAAACAACGGGAAACTGGTCAAAAAACAATTCCATGGTAGTTCCTGCTTTCTTTTGGTATAGTAGCTGCCGAAGGGCTTATTCCCCGATCAGGGCAGCCTGAACGCCGTAGGTCTCTGCACAGGCGCGGATAGAGCCGTCTGCATAGCCGGCAGCAAAGAAGTCATTCAGCGCAGCGGCCAGGTCAGAGCCCTTCCGGAAGCCTACGCCGTATTCCTCGGCGTTTAATTCCACCGTATAAGTCAGATTGGCATAGCTTGTGCCCTCCCCAACCATGGCGGCGGCCATCAGGGAATCAATAATAGCGGCGTCACAGGTGCCGGAAGCAATCTCCATCAGTGCGGTGGCCTGGTCAAGAACCGGTGTGAAATTCAGGTTCAGCGCAGTCGCTTCCTTCTCCCCGGCGCTGCCGGATTCCACGGCAAAATTCAGGTTGGCCAGGCTGTCCTTATCCTGGTACTGTTCCGCCACGTCGGAGGGGACGATTACCACCTGGGCATTGTTGCAGTAGGGCTTGGAGCATTCCATGGCGCTGGTCACCTCATCGGTGAGGGTCATGCCGTTCCACACGCAGTCAATGGTCTTGCCCTCCAGCTCCATGGCCTTATTGTCCCATTCAATTTCTACAAATTCTACATTTACGCCAAGAGATTCGGCAAAGGCCTTGGCCATGTCTGCGTCAAAGCCGACCCACTCTCCATTCTCATCCTGGTAATCCATGGGCTCAAAGCTGGTAACGCCCACCACCAGGGTGCCCTTTTCCTTGACATAAGCCATATCGCTGTCAGCAGAATCCCCGGCCGCGTCCGTGCTGTCGTCCGAGCCGCTGTCTGCTCCGGATTCCGTGTTGCTGCCTGTATCTGCACCTGCATCCGGGGCATCTGTTTCATTGCTGCCGGCATCGGAGCCGCTGTCCGCATCGGTATTTGGGGCAGGGCTGCTGCCGCAGGCGCTGAGGCTGAAAGCCAGGGTAAGAGTCAGAAATGCTGCAATTACTTTCTTTTTCATGATAAATATCTCCCTTGTAAAAATTTTGGTGTAAAAAATACAGTACCATATTACCAATTTACCAAAGTAAAGTCAAGGGGAGAGTGTATCATATTTTTTCCGTGGGGCTTCTTACGTTACTTTTCACGGGTCAGGAATGCGCTCTAGCTGCGCAGGGTCTGCCCCAGCGAAGCGAGGGTATTCCGTGAGAACATGATTCAGGAGTGCGGGGCGATTTTTGCGTAGCAGAACTTTAAATATCGCCCCGAATCGTTACTATGAACGGCCCCCGGGCCGTGAATAATAACCTTCTTACCAGTTTTTTCGCCCGCCCTTATCAGGAATCTGCATCTGGGTCCGGTATTTGTTCACAGTCCGCCTGGAGATGTAGGTATCGTATGCCTCAAGCTCCCTGCTGATGGCCTGGTCGCTTAAGGGCTTCTGCTTGTCCTCCTTGCCGATGATCTCCCGGATGAAGGCCTTCACCTGCTCCGGCGTCTTTTCCTCCGTTGATTTGTCGGAACGGCTGGCCACAGAGGTCAGGAAATAATTGAGGGGAAACACACCCCAGGAGCACTGCAGATATTTGCTGCGCAGTGTCCGGCTGATGGTGGATTCGTGAAGCTCAAGGTCCGCGGCTAAGTCAGAAAGCTTCATGGGGCGTTTGTGCCCGATGCCATACAGGAAAAAATCATGCTGCAGCTGTACCAGATGACGGGTTACCCGGGAGAGGGTGGATGTGCGCTGCTCAATGCAGCTTGCGACCCACTGGGCCTGCTGGAGCTTGCCGGATAAATAAGCCTTGGCCTCCTTGTCAGAGGTGGTCTTGTGCAGCTCTTGGTAATAGCCGCTGATCTGGAAGCCCGGATACTGGTATTCGTTGACCAAGATCTCGAAGCTGTCCTCCAGCTTCACCACAATCACATCCGGTTCAATGTAGCGCAGATAGTTCCGGTCGCAGAAGGCGCTGCCGGGCTTGGGGTTCAGCTTCCGGATTTCGGCGCATGCCTCCTGGATCGTGGGGATGGGGCAATTCAGCTCCCGGGCAATCTCAGGCAGATGATTTTTGGCGATCTCGGGCAGATAATTTTGGATCAGCGCTTCCATCAACGGATGCTCCTGCCGTGTCCGCCGAAGCTGAAGCAGCAGGCATTCCTGGAGGGTGCGGGCGCCGATTCCGGCAGGATCCAGGGACTGGATGACAGCCAGGAGCCGCTCAATGTGTTCCGGCGCTGCCTGGAATCTGTCAGCGGCCACAGACAGGTCGTCGGGATAATAGCCCCGCTCGTCCAGCGACAGGATCATGAACTCAAGAATGGAAAAATCCGCATCGGAAAAATCAGCCAGAAGTATCTGGGACAGAAGGTAATCGCTGAGGCTTTCCTCCTCCCAGTTTCTGTCATGCCAGTTATTTTCCAGGCTGCTGGAGCTGCGCTCCTGCTGATAATATACCTTATTCTGCTGATCCGTGGATTCCAGCCAGTCCAGCTTCCGCTGGAGATCCTCCCGGGCGGAGGAGGGGGCCTGCAGGGGTCTCTCCTCCAGCTCGATGACAGGGTTTTCCAGAGCCAGAGTTTCCACATAGCTTTCCAGCTCCTGGGCGCTCATCTGGAGAATCTCCATGGACTGGATCATGTGCTGGGTTAAGGTCTGTTTTTGCGAAAGTTCGATGTTTTGTTCCATAATGCACCTCTGTTTTCTGTATAAGACTTCCCTTTTTCTAAGAATATCACAGTTTGGGGGATTTGGAAATCCTAAATTTCGACAAAGTCTCCTCTTGCATATTAGATGGAAGTGTGCTATAGTAGACCACAGAAAAGGAAAGGCCCGCCTTTGGCGGAATGGTGAGAAGATGTTTCACAGATAATTCGATTTGGTACATGCAGACAAGGATTGGATGTTAGCCCCATGGGGCCGGTGCAGGGAGGATGCGTTCCCGGCGCCGGGTTTGCGTACACAGAATCAGGATTATCTGTCATATTCCGGGAAGGCCTGGGTTTTTTTGTATACTCTGGGACTGGATAACAGGGATCTGTTTTTGCGTGCTGCAAACAGATCCCTTTTTATCGCACTGCGGCGGAACCGAAATATGTCGCAGAAGCGACCCGCCGCAGGCGTGGAAGGGGCAGTTACAGAGAGGTGAAGGAAATGCTACAGATACAGAATTTGACATTAACCCACAGAAGGGATTTGCGGGTGCTTCTTCGAGACTTTAGCCTGGTTTTGCAGCCTGGGGATAAGGCTGTGATTATCGGAGAGGAGGGGAATGGGAAGTCCACCCTTCTGAAGTGGATCTACGATCCGGGCCTTATTGACGGCTATATAGAAGCAGAGGGGACACGTACCGATCAGGGAGAGAAGCTGGGATATCTGCCCCAGGAGATGCCGAAGGAGGCACGGGAGAAAACGGTCTATGAATATTTCAGCCAAATGGACTGCTTTTATAACAGCAGCCCCCAGGAGCAGCAGAGACTGGCAGCCAGGCTGGGGCTGCCAGGGGACGTGTTCTATGGGAATCAGAGGATGGGAACCCTGTCCGGGGGAGAGCGGATCAAGCTTCAGCTGGCCGGGCTGCTGCTGGAGCAGCCGGACATTCTGCTGCTGGATGAGCCCTCTAATGACCTGGACCTTGAGACGCTGGAATGGCTGGAGGAGTTCATCTGCAGTACCAGCCAGACCGTACTTTTTATTTCCCATGACGAGACGCTGCTGGAGCGGACGGCCAACCGGGTAATATTGCTGGAGCAGCTGCGCAGAAAGACAGTCTGCCGCTATACGGTTGCCAATCTGCCCTTCCGTTCCTTTATGGAGGAGCGCAGCGCAGCCTTTGAAAAGCAGGCCAGGCTCGCAGCCGGTGAGCGGCGGGAGGAGAAGCGGGCCCAGGAGCGGTTTCAGAGGATTCAACAGCGGGTGGAGCATGAGCAGAATGCCATAACCAGGCAGGATCCCCATGGCGGCAGGCTGCTGAAGAAGAAAATGGCATCCGTGAAGGCATTGGAGAAGCGGTATGCAAGGGAGCATGAGGAGATGACCGAATATCCGGAGGAGGAATCCGCCATTACTATCCGGTTTGACCGCCAGCTTGCAATGCCGGCAGGAAAGAGGGTTCTGAAATACCGCAATCCGCAGCTTGTGTGCCGCAGCGGGGAAACGGATGGGGATAGCCCAAGGCTGCTGTCCAGGGATGTGGAGCTGACGGTGCAGGGACCTGAGAAAATCTGCATTGTGGGAAGGAACGGGACAGGGAAAACCACCATGCTCCGGGAGATCTGGGAGCAGCTGCGGGAGCGGCAGGATATCCATGCCTGCTATATGCCCCAGGATTATGATGAGCTGCTGGAGCTTGACTTGACGCCGGTGGAATATCTGGCCGGCTCCGGAAGGAAGGAGGATATCACGCTGGCCCGGACCTACCTGGGAGCCATGAAATACACGGCGGAGGAGATGCACCACCCCATGCGGGCGCTGTCCGGCGGCCAGCGGGCCAAGCTCCTGCTGCTGTCCATGAGCCTTTCCAAGGCAGACGTACTGATTCTGGATGAGCCTACCCGGAATTTTTCCCCCTTGTCCGCCCCCAGGATCCGCAAGCTGCTTCAGGACTTTTCCGGGGCAATTATCAGCGTTTCCCATGACAGGAAGTATATGGAGCAGGTGTGCGATAAAATATACGAGCTGGGGGAAGATGGTCTGCATATGCGCTGGTAAAAAGTGACAGCTTTGCAGCATGGACACAATCTGCCATATTCATTCAGCCCTGATCTCAATGCAGCCCCTTCTTGACGGAATCGGATGCATTGGTTATTATAGAAGTAAGAAATTATTACCAAATAGAGGTAAGCGGTCTGCACCCAAAAGGAGCAGGCCCTTACCAGGATACAGGGAGGAAGCACAATGGCGTTAAAAAGCAGTGTAGAGCGCGCCCAGCGGGCGGCAGGCGGATTTGCCTATGCAAAGAAAAATATTGTAATCCAGTATGGGGACAAGGAGCAGCCCGAGGCGTACCTCCTGGACCTGATCCGCAGGGATCTTGTGGCCAGGGGGATTAAGGATGGGGACATTCAGGAGCTTGACGTGTACATTAAGCCGGAGGAGGGCGCTGTGTACTATGTGCTGAACCGGGAGCTCCCGGGCCAGGTGGCCTTTTAAGGAAAAACCATGAAAAGTAAGGGCAGGAGGCCGTATTGGATCGGGAACCTGCCCATAGAAAGGAAGCATCATTATGGCTGTAACATTTGTAGTAGCAAATCAAAAGGGCGGAATCGGCAAGACCACGACAGCGACGACCCTGGCAGGGATTCTTGGGAAGCGGGGAAAGACCCTGCTGATTGACGCGGATCCCCAGGGCAACAGCACCTGTACCTACCAGGCCCAGGTGGAGGATTGTGCCACACTGTATGATGTGATTGTGGATTCCGAGATGCTGCCCTTGGCATCTGCGGTGCAGCATATGGCAAACGGAGATATCGTGGCATCGGATCCCCTGCTGGCCAAGGCGGAGAAGCTTTTGGACGGGGATGTGGAGGGGCTGTACCGGCTGAAGGATGCGGTGGAGGAGCTGGAGGGCTATGAGTACCTTGTCATTGACACAGCCCCCTCCTTAAGCGTCATTTTGTACAACTGCCTGATTGCAGCGGATCAGGTGATTATCCCGGTTACTGCAGACGCCTATTCCATGCAGGGACTGATGCAGCTGCACAGCACCATCAAGGCCGTACAGCGCAGGCAGAACCCCCAGCTTAAGATTGCCGGGCTCCTGCTGGTGAAATATTCCGGCCGCTCCAACCTGGAAAAGCGGGTGTTTACCGAGCTTGGAGAGATGGCGGAGCGGATGGGCAGCAGGCTGTTTTCAACAGCCATCCGGGAGTGCGTGAAGGTCAAGGAGGCACAGACCCAGAAAAAGCTGCTGCCAGAATACGCGCCCGGCTGCTCCAGTATGCAGGATTACAATGCATTTGCAGAGGAGCTGCTGGAGGGAATGAAATAAAGGCCTAACAAAGGGAAGTGATGCATTTGGAGATGAACTACCGCTTGGAATTGATCAATCAAATATCGGATCGGGAGGCGCCCCTTCGCTCCAATGTGGAGCTCTTTTATGTGGTGGAGGGAAATGCCGCGGCGACCGTGGAGGGGAAGACCCACTGGCTGCTGAAAAACGAAATATTGCTGATTGATTTCAGAAGCAGATATGAAATTCAGTTTGGGTATGACACCGTGTTGGCAAGGCTTGAGTTTGATTACTTTGAGCTGCTGCAGATGACAGGGAAGAACCGTTGGAATTTTCAATGCGACACGGCGTCGGACCACTCAAAGAGCCATTATGATCTCCGTCATGCATTTTTCCGAATGCTGCGGGCGCATATTATCGGAGAACGGAAGCTGGAGGAGCGGAGCGCCTTTTATGACCTGCTGAGCATCCTGACCAGGGAATATGTGAAGAAGGAGACAGGCTCCAACGGCTATTTGGACGACCTGAAAATGGATGGCGTATTGCTGTTCCTGAATCTGCATTACAAGGAAAAAATCACGCTGGATGATTTGTGCCGGGAATTTTTTTATTCTGTTTCCACCTTTACCAGGAATTTCAGAAAAAAGACAGGGATGAGCCTGGTGCAGTATTTGAATGAGCTGCGGGTGGCAGCGGCAGAGGAGGAGCTGTGCACCACCGAGCATTCTGTGACAGATATTGCGCTGAACCATGGATTTTCAGATATTGCTGCCTTTCATAAAGTATTTAAGAAACGAAGGGGACTGCCGCCCCTGCAGTACCGGAAAATGGAGCAGGAGAACCGCAGGGCCCGGGAGGAGCGCTCGGAGGAGATCCAGAAGGCCCAGCAGCGGTATCTGAAGGAGGCAGAGGAGGAGCTGGCTGTTGAGCGCGGCCAGATTTTTTCCCGAGCAGTCTTTGATGCCCGGCAGAGTGCCTGCGGCGAGAAGGTATGGACAAAGGCCTTTGGCGTTGCAGACGGGGCAGATTTGCTGGATGCAGAATATCAAAAGCAGCTTCTGATGCTGAAGGGAAATATTGATTTCAGGTATATCAGGATCGCCGGCTTATTTTCCGAGCGGATGGCAGTCCGGAAGTATCCGGGCTCCATGGAGCTGGATTTTAGCCGTATTGACGCAGCCATTGATTTCCTGGTGACAAACCAGATCCTGCCGATCTTGGAGCTGAGCGGCGAGAAGCTGGAGATCGAGGGGGGACAGGGGAACACAGCCCTGTATCTGAAGCGGCGGTCCGGATTTTTTGTGGATTATGAGGATTATGCGGCAGTTTTGAAACGCTTCCTGGAGCATGTGGCAGTCCGCTATACCAGCGGATTTGCCAGATATCAGGAGTGGGTCTGGGAGATTAATTACGACAGCAGCAGGTTTTCCAGAGAGGAGTACCTGAAGCAGTTTCAGCTGGTTGCCGGGGAGGTCCGAAAATGGAGCAGCAAGAGCAGGGTGGGAGGCAGTGGCTGCCTCATTAGCTGCTTTCAGGAAGCGGAATTGAAATATTTTGTGGAGAATGGGTGGCAGCCGGATTTTTTCTCCGTGAAGGCCTACCCCTATGAGGCTGTGGAGGAACGGAGAAATGTACTGCAGCTGGTGCGGACCATGGATTCCGGTTTTCTGGCGCGCAGGACAAGGGAGCTTCGGGAGGCCCTGGACCGAAACGGATGTAAGGAGCTGCCCATCTGGTATATGGGCTGGAACCTAAGCCTTTCTGACAAGAACATATGGAATGACAGCTTTCAGAAGGCTGCAAAAATGATGGGCGTTATCACAGAGCTGACAGGGCTGGTGGATTTGGCAGTCTACGATGCGGTCAGCGATCTGGGCTGCGATGTCTATGAGAACCGGACGTTGTTTGGCGGCCGGGGGATCTTAAGCAGGGACGGGATCGAAAAGCCCATTGCCATGATGATGACGGATTTGGAATTTATGACCGGCAATATTGCCTACCAAAGCGATCATGCCATTTTTTCCAGCATGGAGCCTAACCATCTGGGCGGAATCTGCTTTAATGACAAGGATTTTAATTTCAGCTATTATCAGAAGCCGGAGGAGCTGCTGACGGAGGAGGAGCTGCCGGATCTTTTTGAGAACCAGGATATCCTGGAGCATGAGATACAGATCCGCTCACTGGCCAACGGCGTTTACCGCATCAAGCTTGCAAGGATCAGTGAAAAGAGCAGCGTCCTGTGGCGCCTGGGCATGATGGGGAAGGAGGCGGCGCCTGATATCGGAGATATTCAGGTACTGCGGCGGGTAATCTTTCCGGAGATCAGCACCTTGGAAAAAACGGTGAAGGAGCATCAGCTTGTATTCCATGTCCGGCTGCTGCCACACGAAACCCTGTTTGTCAATCTCTATCCGATCCGGCTGGATTAAAGACAGGCTGCCAAACAGAATACGGATTTATTTGGGATATCAGCCCAATAAGCAAAAGAGCACAGGCAATGTTTCGGGCCTGTGTTTTTTTGTGATATAGGAAATTCCTCCGGATTTCCTATATCACAAAAAGCCCTCCGGGCAGGATGCGCACCTCGCGGAGGTGAAATTAGCCGTGAACGGCACCGCTCGGGCGCGAAGAATGCGCAGAGCGCATTCTTTTTTCCCTGTACAATATGCCAACGCCCTGTTTGCCGGGCTGCTTATAAAATTGTTCTATTTGCTCATTTGGCTGGGATTGAAAATCATATTTTGGACAATTTGATTGGATTTGCAAAGAATTTGAAGGAAAAGAAAAGGCAAAACGCCGTCAAAAGAGATAAAATTGGGGTGCAAAAGGGCAAAACACTTGTGGAAAATAATGGTTTGCCAAGATGAAAACGCATAAAGGAGGAAACAGGGAATGAAAAAGAGAACAAAAAAATTAATGGCTTTGCTGCTGGCAGCCACCTTGAGCAGCGCATTGTTCGCAGGCTGCGGAGGCAACGTTGAGCAAAATGCGGACGGCTCGTCCACAGAGCAGCCCCCGGCCCAGACCGACGGGGCAGATGAGACGGAAGGAACAGAGGGAACCGGCGGGACAGAACGTGCAGAAGGAGAGTGGGACGAGGATCCGGCAGAGGTTACATGGATGATGTGGAATGTAGGCGGAAATGCCAATGAAGAAGGGATCCAGAAGGTGGAGGACGCCCTGAATGAGATTACCTTAAGCAAGATCAATGTTAAGGTAGATCTCCAGATCCTGGACATGGGAACCTATCTGACCCAGATGCCCATGCAGGTCAGCGCCGGGGATAAGATTGACCTGGTTACCACCTTCCCGGCAGGGGCAGGAAGCTTCTCGTCCATGCTGGCAGCCGGGCAGTTAAAGCCCATTGACGACCTGATGGCAGAATATGGCCAGGAGACCATGGCGCTGATTCCGAAGATAGTTACCAATACCACCAGCGCGGACGGCAGCCTGTATGCCCTTCCGGTTCTGACGGATTACACCAGCGACGTCTATTTCAAGGTGCGAACCTCACTGCTGGAGGAAGCGGGGATGACGGCAGATGACGTCAAGACCGTTGATGATATCACAACCGTATTTGAAAAAATTTATGCCAAGCATCCGGACATGAAGATGATCAGCTCCGGGGCACAGAATATTGCTCTGGGCGACACGCCTGTTGACAATCTGGGAACCGAGCTGCTCTGTGTGATGGTTGACAAGGATCCCACCAAGGTGGTCAGCTATTTTGAGACAGATGAGTACAAGGAGGTACTGGCCAGAATGCAGGGCTGGTATCAGGCCGGCTATGTGGATAAGGATATCGCTACCAGGACAGACGACCCCACCTCGGACATTACCGTGGCCTGCGGCATCATCGGAGGAAACCTCCTGCGTGTAATCGGCGGCGATGCCCTGGCCCCGGAGCCAAACACCACCATTAAGATGGCGGATGCGTACATATCCACCAGCCTGGTTTCGATTCTGACAATGGCCATCCCCTCCTCTGCCACAGAGCCGGAGGCAGCGGCAAAGCTCATGAACCTGTGCTATACGGACAAGGATGTCAAGATGCTGGTCAGCTATGGAATTGAAGGGGAAAATTATACCTATGCAGAGAACGGGGGCCTTGAAGTGAATGCGGACAGCAACTATGCGCCCAATACCGTCGGACTTTTTGGCAATGTCCTGCTCTGCGACTCCACCAGGCAGGAGCTGGATGCGGGGTATAAGATGAGCGAGGTAGATATCGACGGCTTGAAGTATTCCCCGCTGCTGGGATTCCGTATCAATACGGATGCGATTTCCTCCGAGGTGGCGGCTCTGAATACCGTATATGAGGAATACAAGGGTCAGATATTAACCGGGCTGGCAGACGATGCGTCCTATCAGGCATTTATTGACAAATTGTACGCAAACGGTCTCCAGACTTACATTGAGGAGGTACAACGCCAGCTGGATGAGTGGCGTGCACAGCAGTAACCGGTTGAAAAGGAGAAAAGGGGGGGCAGGAGGTCTGCTCCCCCAGTCAAAATGCAGGAAAGATTCATAAAATTCGGAGGCAGTTGTGAAGAAAAAGAAAATACAGATTCTCCCGGTTCAGGGGAAAATATTATTTGATGTGCTTCTCGTTGCGGTACTGTCCGTTCTGTGTATGCTCCTTCCCTTTGCGGAATATACCTATAAAAAGCAGACGTATGTACTAAGCGGGATCAGTTTTTTTACCACCCATAAGATTCAGCAGGGGACGGCCACCGTGCCGGCAACGGGCATTATGGCGGTTCTGGTTCTGGCAATTCTTCTGTCAGTGGCTGCTGCCCTGGTATTTCCCATCGTGAAAAAGGTGCGCGTGGGGGCCTATCTTCTTTTGGCGGCAGGCATTTTACAGTTTGCCGGAAGTATCTTTTTTACCATGCAGGCAGAGTACATCTTAGGGGAGACCAAGAAGCACGGGCTGGCCTATGGAATCTGGCTGGAGGCTCTGCTGGGCGCCCTGTTGATTGCCCGGACGCTGCATATCCTGTATCAAAATCGGGTCATCGGCCCCTTGGATTTTTTTGTATTACCCGGCTGTATCTATCTGCTGGTGAATAATTATTGCCCGCTGTTCGGCATTTTTATTGCCTTCAAAAAGATTGATTTTTCGGTTGGGATCTGGAACAGTCCCTGGATTGGATTCGAGAATTTCAAATATTTATTTGCATCCTCGGATTCCTGGGTTATGACCAGAAATACGATCCTCTATAATCTGGCTTTTATTATCCTGGGAAATATTTTTGCCATCATTGTTGGTATTATGCTGAACGAAATCATTTCCAAGCGGTTTAAGAAGGCATACCAGACAGCGATTTTGCTGCCCCAGCTGATTTCCATTATCATTATCTCTTATATTGTCTATGCCTTTTTGGGCAATGAGGCCGGACTGATTAACAAATCCCTGCTGGGGGAAAACAGCATTAATTTTTATAACGAGCCTGCCTATTGGCCCTTTATCCTGGTCTTTGTCTTCCTGTGGAAGGGCGTGGGGTACAGCTCCATCATCTACCTGTCCTCTATTTCCGGTATTGACCGGAGCCTGTATGAGGCGGCCCATGTAGACGGGGCCAGCAAGCTGCAGCAGATTTTTAAGGTGACCCTGCCCTTGCTAAAGCCAACGGTGATTACCCTGGTCATTATGGCAGTGGGAAGGATTTTCTTCTCGGATTTCGGTCTGTTTTTGCAGGTGCCCATGAATGCGGGGGCGCTGTATGCGACCACCCAGACCATTGATACCTATGTTTACCGGAGTCTCCTGCAGCTGAACAATATATCCATGTCGTCGGCAGCCAGTGTGTTCCAGTCCGTAGTGGGCTTTGTGGTGGTGCTTGTTGCCAATGGAATTGTACGTAAGGTAGATCAGGAAAGTGCAATGTTCTAAGGAGGGTCAGGATGCGTAAGGATAGAAAAAGAAGTGAAGAGGATTTTGCCGGCTCCGGGGTACAGGGGCGCGGCGAGAAAATATTTCAGGGCGCATGCCATTTTGTGCTGTGCGTGATGTCGTTGATGGCGGTGCTGCCCTTTGTGCTGCTGATTGTCAGCTCGTTTACCGAGGAAAACTCGTTGATGCAGAACGGTTATTCCTTTTTCCCCAAGGCCTTCAGCGCGTATGCCTATGAGTATCTGTTTATCACAAACCTGGGAAATATTGTGAATGCCTATGGGATTACCATCCTGGTGACGCTGGTGGGCACGGTGGTCAGTCTGCTGATTACCCCCATGCTGGCTTACCCCTTAAGCAGGAAGGATTATACAAGAAGGAAGGGCGTTTCCTTTTATGTGTTTTTTACCATGCTGTTTAACGGCGGGCTGGTGCCCTCCTATATGATGTGGACCCAGGTGTTCCACCTGAAAAATTCCATACTGGCGTTGATTCTTCCCACACTGCTGCTCAACGGCTTTCACGTGATGCTGCTGCGGACCAATTTCCAGACGAATATCCATCCGGCCCTGATTGAGGCGGCCAGGATTGACGGCGCCGGGGAGGTGAGGACCTACTTTGGGATTGTCATGCCCCTGTCACGGCCGATTTTTGCCACCATCGGGCTGCTGGTGTCTTTGGGGTACTGGAATGACTGGACCAACGGCTTGTATTATGTTACAAATTCGCGGCTGTACAGCCTGCAGCAGCTGTTGAACACGATTATGACCAACATACAGGCCCTATCCCAGATGACTACCGTTACGGTGATCAAGAAGATGCCCAGCACCTCCATACGGATGGCCATGGCGGTGATCGGCGTGATTCCGATTTTGGCAGTATATCCCTTCTTCCAGAAGTATTTTGTCAAGGGGATTGCCCTTGGCGGCGTGAAGGAATAAGAAAGGAGCAAAAGCTATGATTGTTGAAACAAAGCTTGGAAAGATAGAAGGGGTGGCATTTGACACCTATGTGGAATACCGGAGGGTGCCCTATGCAAAGCCCCCGGTGGGGGAGCTGCGCTGGAAGGCCCCGGTGCCGGCAGAGCCCTGGGAGGGTGTGCTTGACGGTACGGTATATGCCAACCGGTGTATGGCCAGCCAGCACAGGGATGATCTGTATACGCCGGAATTTTACAGCAATCCCATGTTTGACAGAAGCGGAAGCGAGGACTGCCTGTATCTAAATATCTGGGCACCCAAGGAGGCCCAGGGGAAAAGGCTCCCGGTGGCCTTCTGGATCCATGGGGGTGCCTTTGCGGCCGGCTACGCCACGGAGCTGGAGTTCGGCGGCCAGGCCTATTGTGAGCGGGGCGTCATTCTCGTCAGCGTGGAATACCGCTGCAATTTGTTTGGGTTTCTGGCCCACCGGTGGCTGTCACAGGAGAATCCGGAGCATATTTCAGGAAATTACGGGATTCTGGACCAGATCTGCGCCCTTACCTGGGTATATGATAATATTGATGCCTTTGGCGGGGATCCGGAAAATATTACGGTTTTCGGCCAGAGTGCAGGCGCCATGAGCGCACAAACCCTGGTTTCCTCAAAGCTCACCAAAAATATGATTGCAAAGGCAATCATGCAGAGCGGAGGCTCCTACGGTACGGGGCTGCACAATGACCTGACCCTGGAGCAGGAGGAGCTTCTGGGGGAGGAATTTGTAAAGCTGGCAGGCGCAGCCAGCCTGGAGGAATTGCGGGCCAAGCCGGCGGCTGAGATTCTGGAGTGCCTGGCGCCCCTGGAGCAGAAGCTGATTCCAACAGTTGGGCTGTTTTTGGCTCCCAACATCGACGGGAAGGTGCTGGACGACACCTACAACCATATCATGAACAGGGGGGAGATCCGGGATATCCCCTATATGCTGGGCTCCACCAGGGATGATATTATGACCACGCCGGAAATGGTGGCGGCAGGAGAGCATTCCGGGCTGTATGATGGGATATTATCCTTTAGCCATAAGCTGGAGGAGCTGGGGAGGAAGCCTGCCTATACCTACTATTTCACCCACAGCCTGCCGGGGGATCAGCGGGGAGCCTGGCATTCGTCGGAGCTCTGGTATATGTTCGGCACCCTGGATCGCTGCTGGCGGCCCTTCACGGAAGCGGACTATGCCTTAAGCAGCCAGATGCTGGATTACTGGACCAATTTCATGAAGACCGGGGATCCCAACGGAGCGGGTCTGCCGGAATGGAAGCCCTGCCAAAAAAGCCAGCCCTTTATCCGGGAATTTGTCTGATTGGAGAGGAGAAAAATGGAATATTACAGCCATAAGAAATGGGAGGAAGATATCACCGTTATCTCCGGTATTTCCGGGGAGAATATGTTCCTGATCGAGGGGAAAGACAAGGCCGTGCTGATCGACAGCGGAGTGGGGCTGGGAGATCTGAGAAGCTATGTAGAGGGGCTGTCCCACAAGGATTTGACGGTTCTTTTGACCCACGGGCATCTGGATCATGCCATGGGAGCAGCCCAGTTCGATGCGGTCTATATGAACGAGGCGGATGAGGCGGTATACCAAAAGGGCATTGAACCCAGGGAGCGGCTGGAATATATCCGGATGGGAATACCGGATAAAACCGCGGCCCTGACGGAGGATATCCTGAACACGAAAACAGAATTGCACTATACCCATCTTACGGACGGGGCCTCCTTTGACCTGGGCGGGCTCCATGTGGATGCATATTCCCTGCCAGGGCATACGCAGGGCTCCATGGTAATCCTGATACGGGAAAAGGGGATTCTGATCCTGGGGGATGCGTGTACGGACGGGACCTTTCTGTTCAGCGAGGAGGCCTCCAGCGTAGAGGAGTATTACGAAACCCTGCTGGAGGTTTCGGAAAAATTAGAAGGAACATACCATACCGTATTTCGAAGCCACGGGGAGCCGGAGACAGACCGTGACATGATGAAACATGTGCTGGAGGTCTGTGAGGATATATTCTCAGGAAATGTAGATGCAGTGCCCATGGATTTCCGGGGGCAGGCCTGCCTTCAGGCGAAAAGGACCGGGGAGGGCTACCGCAGGCTGGACGGAAAGGTGGGGAATATTATCTACCGCAGAATTTATAAGGAGGAGCCGCTTTAGCCGGCTGTATCCAAAGGAGCGGGACAGGAATGTGCCTTTTTAGCCGGCTGTATCCGAAAGGGCGGGACAGGAATGTGCCTTTTGCCGGAAGAGCGCAGAAAACGGGTGTGAGACATGGATTTTGCTGAAAACCATGCTTCACATCCTTTTTTGTGATTCCAGCGGATTCTTATCTGCAAAGTAATTGCTTTTCGTGCAGCAGATATTGTATAATAGGTGGAGTTCTTTTTTTGGACTTGATAGAATAGGAGAGACGATAGACATGAAAAAAGGAGTATTGTTTGACCTGGACGGAACGCTGTGGGATTCCTCCAGGGAGGTGGCAGAGTCCTGGGTGCTGGCCCTTAGGGACTGCCCGGATATCACGAAAAAGCCCACCATGGAGCAGATTCAGTCCGTCATGGGCCGGGTGATGGATGAGATTGCGGATATTTTTTTTGATGAGGTGGAGCCAGAGCGGCGCAGGGAGGTGCTGGCTTACTGCATGGAGCAGGAGAACATTTACATTCGGGAGCATGGGGGACATCCCTTTTCCGGGCTGGTGGAGATGCTGGAGGAGCTGCGGCGCAGGGGCTACCACCTGTTTATTGTCAGCAACTGCCAGGTGGGATATATTGAAGCCTTCCTGGAGCACCATGGGCTGAGAGCGTATTTTGACGATTTTGAGAGCTATGGAGGAACCGGGCAGCCAAAGGGGTACAATATCCGCCTGGTGGCAGACAGGAACCAGCTGGACCGGGCGGTCTATGTGGGGGATACCCAGGGGGATTATGAGGCCTCCCGGACGGCAGGACTTCCTTTCATCCATACCAGGACGGGCTATGGGCAGATTGACGCCCAGGTGCCGGTGATTCAGGAGCTGTGGGAGCTGCCGGATGTAGTGGATGAAATGTTGATGGAGGAATAATGCGGCTGTTTGGGGAAGAACGGGCGTGGAATGACTAGGTCACTACGAAGATAGCTAATCTGGAACGGAGAACAGAATGAAGCGTGACATTGATATCAACGAGATTTCCGATGGCAGGCGGTATGGCCTGAACGATATGGTGAAGGCGGACTGCGGGGACTGCACGGGCTGCTGGGACTGCTGCAGCGGCATGGGGAGTTCCATTGTGCTGGACCCGCTGGACGTGCACCGCCTGACGGAGGGCACGGGCCTTTCGGCAGAGCAGCTGCTGGATCAGTACCTGGAGCTTGGCGTGGTGGACGGTGTGATCCTGCCCAACCTTAAGCTTACCGGGGAGGCGGAGCGCTGCGGCTTCCTGACGGCAGAGGGACGCTGCAGCATCCATTCCTTCCGGCCCGGCATCTGCCGCCTGTTCCCCCTGGGACGGCTGTACGAGGAGGGGAAGGTATTCTACTTTTTACAGGTAGGCGAGTGCAGCCATAAAAACCGCGGCAAAATCAAGGTCCGGAAATGGCTGGGAGAGGCAGATGCAGCGGGCTACGAAGGCTATATCCGGGAGTGGCATTATTTTCTGCTGGATGTGGAGGAGGCCATCCGGCAGCGGGGGGAGGATGCCTTCCACCGGCAGATTACGGCATATCTGCTGCGTCTGTTTTATCTGACGCCCTACCGGCAGGAGGATTTTTTCGGACAGCTGTACCAGCGCCTTTCGGAGGCCCGGGAATTCTGGCAGCTGCCGGAGCAGCTCCGGTGACCTTCGCGAACAGCCCCGGCAGCCGGCCCGCCCAGGGCAGAGCATGCTTAAGGGGACCAGCGGCCGGGCCGGCGGTGTCCGGTGGAGCAGGATCAAATCCCCCGGCGGCCGGGCGGCAGGATCTGGCGGCGCAGCAGCCACAGAGCCAGAAGGTTTGGAAGCATCATAAGTGCGTTCAGCAGGTCTGAGAGATCCCAGACCAGCTTTAAGGGAATAACGGCCCCCAGGTAGACGAAGACAAGATACGCTACCTGGTAGGGCTTTTTTCCATGCTCGCCGGCCAGGAAGGTGACGCTGCGCTCCCCGTAGCAGCACCAGCCCAGAATGGTGGCAAAGGCGAAAAGGATCAGGGACAGGGCCAGGATCTGCGGCCCCAGCAGAGGCAGGCGGGAAAAGGCCGTAAAGCAGATGGCCTCCATGGGGATCTTTTGGTATACAGACGGTTCTGCCAGCATACTGCTGACCAGTACCAGGCCGGTGACTGCACAGATGACCACCGTATCCCAGAAGGGGCCTGTCATGGAGATCAGGCTCTGCCGTGTCGGCGAGTCGCTCTGGGAGGAGGCGGCAGCCATGGGGATGGAGCCCAAGCCTGCCTCATTGGTGAAGAGCCCCCGGGAGATGCCCACCCGTAGGCCTGCCAGGAGTCCGGCGCCGGCTGCGCCTCCCAGGGCGGCAGAGGGGGTGAAGGCGCATTTCAGGATCAGAGACAGGGCGGGAAGGAGCCAATCCCGGTGAAGGAACAGCAGATACCCGCAGCCTCCCAGATAGAACAGGCTCATAAAGGGCACCAGAAAGGTGCAGATGCCTGCAATCTTCCTGGCGCCCCCCAGCATCACGGCACCGGCCAGCAGCGCGGTGGCCATGCCAACCAGGTGGGGGAGCAGGGAGGAGAGCCGGGCATTGCCGGGAAGGCAGGCGGTCACTGCCTGGTAGATGGAATGGGACTGTACGCTGCTCCCCATGCCAAAGGAGGCGAGAATGGCAGCTGCGGCAAAGAGCCGTGCCAGTCCTTTTTTGCCCAGGCCCAGCAGCAGCACATACATAGGGCCTCCCGCCGGCTGGCCGTCCGCAAGCCTGGTGCGGAAGCGCATGGACAGGAAGCATTCGCCATAGCAGGTGGCTATGCCCAGAAGGCCTGTGAGCCAGCACCAGAACACAGCCCCCGGACCGCCCAGGGCAATGGCTGTGGAGATGCCGATGATATTTCCCGTGCCGATGGTGGCCGCAAGGGCAGTGGCCAGGGCCCCAAAGGGCGATACGCCTGTCTCTGTTCCATCATTCCTGGAAAAGGTAAGACGGATCCCTCTGGGCAGAAAGCGCTGGATGAAGCCCAGGCGCAGGGTAAAATACAGGTGGGTGCCGAGAAGCAGGAACAGGAGCGGGCCGCTCCACAAAAATGCAGTACAGCTTCCCAGCAGGGTAAGGAATTGTTGCATAAAGGACCCCATAAAAGCAGCTGGAGGATTGTTAGTTACTGTTCACACTTACGGGTGCTCCAGTAACGGCATCCGGCCATTTTTACCAGTTTATGAGTAAGCCGGAAGAAATATGTTGACAAAGAGGTACGGCAGTACTATAATGCTAATAAATCATAGTCAATGTGTAGGAATTATAAAGGGGATCATTATGGGAAAAATTTATAAAGGTGCAGTGGAATTGGTGGGGCATACGCCCCTGGTGGAGCTTTTGCAGATTGAGAAGGAGCTGGGGCTTTCGGTCAGGCTTCTGGCGAAGCTTGAGTATTTCAACCCGGCAGGCAGCGTCAAGGACAGGGTGGCCAAGAAGATGATTGAGGAGGCGGAGCGCAGCGGGGTTTTGAAGCCCGGGGCCACCATCATAGAGCCTACATCAGGCAATACGGGGATCGGCCTGGCAGCCATTGCGGCGGTGAAGGGATACCGGGTGGTGCTGACCATGCCGGAGTCCATGAGTGTGGAGCGGCGGAATATTCTGAAGGCCTATGGGGCACAGCTGGTGCTGACGGACGGAGCCAGAGGCATGAGCGGTGCCATTGAGCGCGCCCGGGAGCTGGCGGCGGAGATTCCCGGAAGCTTCCTGGCAGGCCAGTTTGTCAATCCGGCGAACCCCATGGCCCACAGGAGCGGAACCGGCCCGGAGATCTGGGAGGATACGGAGGGACAGGTGGATATCTTTGTGGCAGGCATTGGCACAGGGGGGACAATCACCGGTGTGGGAGAGTACCTGAAATCCCAAAACCCCAAGGTGCAGGTGGTGGCCATGGAGCCGGCCTCCTCGCCGGTATTATCTCAGGGGAGGGCAGGCGCCCACAAGATCCAGGGGATCGGTGCAGGCTTTGTGCCGGAAGTGCTGAACAGATCTGTTTATGACGAGATTATGACCGTTGAGAATGAGGAAGCCTTTGCGGCCGGTAAGCTGATGGCCAGGAAGGAGGGCATCCTGGTGGGCATCTCCTCCGGCGCAGCCTTGGAGGCAGCCATCCGGCTGGCAAGGAGGCCGGTGAATCAAGGGAAAACCATTGTTGCGCTGCTGCCGGACAGCGGGGATCGGTATTATTCCACACCCCTGTTCCAGGAATAGAGTCTGTCGTCAGGAGACATGGGTTCCTGGGAAGACATCGGCCCGGGGCAGGCCGTAAGGCAGCTACCGGCTCCTGGTCTTGGGAAGGGGGATTCTTAGGAACCTGCGCATAAGCTCCCGGCCCCGGAAGGGAATCAGCGGATAGAGATAGCTTTGGCCTGAGAGGGTACGGTTGCACAGCAGGGCCAGCAGTGTGATCACAACCCCTGCAGCCAGGCCCCAGAAATCAAACAGGCCGGTGAGGATCAGCATCAACATCCTGAGGAATTTCAGGGCATAGCCCAGCTCATAGCTGGCCTGGGAGTAGTTTGCGATGGCCACAAAGGCCATGTAGAGCATGGTCTCGGAATTGAACCAGCCGGAGCTGACCGTGAAGTCCCCCAGCACAATACCTGCCACCACGCTTAAGGGCGTGCTGAGCATGCTTGGGGTGTTCATGGAGGCCAGCTTTAAGCCGTCAATGGCAAATTCCAGGATCAGCAGCTGGATTACCAGGGGAACATTGACTGGCTCTGTGATCTGGATAAAGGCCAGCCCCCCAGGAACCCATTCCGGGTGATGCATGAGAAGCAGCCACAGAGGCGTGAAAAACAGCGCCACCAGGTTGATCAGCAGCCGGGACAGCCGCAGATAGGTGCCGGTGAGCGGCGGGAAATAATAATCGTCCGCCTCCTCGGTGATCTCAAAGAGGGTGGAGGGCAGGACCATGGCAGAGGGAGAATTGTCGATGAGGATGATAATGCTGCCCTCCAGGATCGCTGCCGCCGCCGTATCCGGCCGCTCCGTATATTTGAACTTGGGAAAGGGATTCCACCATCGGTTATCAAAGAGACATTCTGCCAGGCTTTCCGTATTCATGGTGAGGGCATCCACCCGGATCCGATTCAGGCGATCCCTGATTTTTCTCAGAAATTTTTCGTCGGCACGGCCCTTCATGTAGGAAAGGACAATATCCGTATGGGAACTGTCCCCCACGGAGGTGATCTCCATCATCAGATCCGGATGGCGGATCCGACGGCGGATCAGGGCGGTATTGAACACAATGGTCTCCACGAAGCCGTCCTTGGAGCCTCGCAGCACCTTATCCTTCTCCGGCTCTTCCACGCCCCGGGCCGGATAGGTACGGAAGTCAATGGCCAGAGCCTGAAGGTAGCCGTCCACCAGCAGGATGGGAACGCCGGACAGCAGCATGGTAATCGTTTCGTCTATGTCCGTATAGAGGTCCACCTCGCCGTAAGGAATCAGCAGCTGGGAGAAGTCCCAGGCATTATCCGGCATATCCTTCTCTGGAATACGATAAAAAAATTCCAGGATCTTTTCCAGAATCTCATCCTTGTTCAGCCCGTCGATGACATAGAGGCAGCAGGCCCGGTTGCCAATGGTGATGACACGGGAGATGATATCAAAGTTCTCATTTACATGCATCCGCTCATTGAAAATATTAAAGTTATCTTTCATTTTTTGGGAAATATCTGATTTCATATGGATTCCTTTCGGACTTTTTGGTATGATTTATTTTTGCCAAAGACAGGGGAAATATACATTTGCCTTTTGTGCCGGAATGAATTAAAATAAAAGGAAACTGTAAAAAGGGGAAGCTTTATGATTGAGTGTTTGGCAAAATTACTGATCAAAGGAAGGGAGAACAAGGAGGAGCCCAGGGTGCGGAAGGCATATGGGATCCTGTGCGGAGGCGTGGGGATATTTCTGAATGTCTGCTTGTTTTTTGGGAAGTTCCTGGCCGGCACCTTGACCGGGGCTATCTCCATTACGGCAGATGCATTCAATAATCTGTCGGATGCCGGCTCCTCGGTGGTGACGCTGCTGGGATTCCAGTTGGCAGGGGCAAAGCCGGACAGCGGCCATCCCTTTGGCCATGGGCGGATCGAGTATGTGTCGGGATTGATAGTGTCAGGGGCGATTCTTCTGATGGCTGTGGAGCTTATAAAGAGCTCTGCGGAGAAGATTTGGACCCCGGCTCCGGTGGAGTACGGCACAATGGCATTGGTGATCCTTGCAGTGTCCATTCTGGTGAAGCTCTACATGTTTTACTACAATCGCAGAATCGGCGGCCAGATTGATTCTGCCGCTATGCGGGCGACCGCCATGGACAGTCTCAGCGACTGCATGGCCACTCTGGCGGTGCTGGCAGCGTCCCTGATAGGAAAATATACCGGCCTGTATCTGGATGGCTGCTGCGGGGTTCTGGTTGGGGCCTTTATTTTCTACTCAGGCATCCGGGCGGCCAAGGAGACTCTGGATCCGCTGCTGGGTCAGGCGCCGGATGAGGCATTTGTGCATCAGATCGAGGACCTGGTCATGGCCCATCCACAGGTGCGCGGGCTCCATGATCTGATTGTCCATGATTACGGCCCGGGCCGCCGTATGATTTCCCTCCATGCAGAGATTCCGGCAGACGGGGATCTGCTGACCCTCCATGATGCCATTGACAATATTGAGAACCAGCTGCGCAGGGAGCTGCACTGCGACGCAGTGATTCACATGGACCCGGTGGTGACGGAGGATGCGCATATCAATTTCCTGCGGGAAGCCGTGGCAGAAACGCTCCTTGAGATAGATCCCCACATATCCATGCATGATTTTAGGGTGGTATCAGGCCCTACCCACACCAATCTGATTTTTGACATTGTGGTGCCCTTTCGGTTTCGGATGACGGATGAGGAGGTTGTAGCAGCCGTACAGGAGCTTGTGGCAGGCAAGCTTGGAGAGCAGCATTTTTGTGTGGTTCAGGTGGATAAAGCATATAGGAAGGAATAAGCCTGACAGGATAGAATGCAATGAAAGGAGTATTTTTCTGGTACTTTTGTACCAGAAAAAGTGGGGGAAAAAATGTATAGTTTTTCTGCCGGAAAAGGATATTCTTTCGTGGAAAGTGAACAGATTTCTAAAATTCATATTGCCAAAACGCGAATTTTGTTGTATATTTCAAGAATGTGAGAACAATAAAGCTTATCGTTATGTTAGAAAGATGAGGAAGAGGATATGAGTGAAAAACAGGTGACCGTATCAAATGTGGAAAAGGAACATGAAAACCCGATCGCTGAGCTGGTACAGGTTGCATGCCAATTCAACAGTGAGATCATACTGGAGAGTGAAGAGAAACGGATTAATGCCAAGAGCATTATGGGGATTATGGCCTTTAATCCCTGCAAGGGAATGAGCATTAATATTGTGGCGGACGGCAGTGATGAGGAAGCGGCTATTTCTGCTATGGAGAAGTTTCTGGTCTGTCAGTAACCATATACAGGTATCATTACGGGAGGAAAAAGGAGCCCGGCAGAGCGCTATCTGCCGGGCTCCTTTTAGATGCACAGGCCCAAGAAAGAAGCTAAAAATCCTCGCCGTTCTTGTACCGTGATACCAGAGATTCGATCCGGTCATAGGGATCCAGAAGATCGCTGATGGATACGTCGTGGTTCAAGGTATCAATGATGTATGCGATATATTTGCTCATGTCGCAGCTGATATAATAGGGGCGGCTGAGAAGCTCCGGGTGCTGATAGATCAGATTGGTGGTTACAACCTTGTAAATCAGGCCATTCTCCACTGCCGTGTCAAACTTGGCCAGACCGTTGGTAAACAGTCCGAAGGTGGAGATTACAAAAATGCGGCTGGCCTTGCGCTTTTTCAGCTCTGTGGCAACGTCAATCATACTGTCGCCGGAGGAGATCATGTCGTCAATAATAAAAATGTCCTTGCCTTCTACGGAGGAACCCAGGAATTCATGCGCAACAATCGGGTTGCGGCCGTCTACGATCTTGCTGTAATCCCGTCGTTTGTAGAACATCCCCATATCCAACCCCAGCACGTTGGCCAGATAAATGGCGCGGTTGGTGCCCCCCTCGTCCGGGCTGACCACCATCATATGATCACTGTCAATCTTTAAGTCTTTTACACTGCTTAGGATACCCTTGATAAACTGATAGGCCGGCTGGACGGTCTCAAAGCCGTACAGCGGAATGGCATTTTCCACACGGGGGTCATGGGCATCAAAGGTAATGATATTGTCCACACCCATGGAGGTCAGCTCCTGCAGGGCATTGGCACAGTCTAAGGATTCCCGGCCGGTACGCTTATGCTGGCGGCTCTCATACAAAAACGGCATGATTACCGTAATCCTGCGTGCCTTACCGCCGATGGCAGAGATTACACGCTTGAGATCTGCATAGTGGTCGTCCGGAGACATGTGGTTCCTGTGGCCGCTGACCGTGTAGGTCAGGCTGTAGTTGGTCACATCCACCAGGATAAAGATATCGTATCCCCGGACAGACTCCTTCAGTGTACCCTTGGCTTCTCCGGTACCGAAACGGGGGACAGAAACGCCGATATTATAGGTGTCCCGCTGATATCCCTTGAAGGCAATATTGCCCTCATGCTCATGCTCTCTGGTATACCGCCATTTTACCAGATACTTGTCCACTTTCTCGCCGATTTCACGGCAGCTTTCCAGAGCGATCAGGCCCAGGGAGCCGGCGGGAATCGTTTCCAGATTTCTTTCATCGTGCTGCATAGAATTCCTCCATAGATTCATTGGTATTAATTGGTTTCCTAATATCTAATTGGATCCAGGGATCCATAGATTTTATAGAACGATTCATTATATCACGTCTCCTGACGTCTTTCAATGCAATTTCTGCATCCATTACAGCCGCTGCATTTTTTTCAGGATCCGGATGTCGGCGCCCACCAGCTTGACCATGGTATAGCTGCTGGTGATCCGGGAGAAGGTGCGCTCAGAATAAAGCTCCACCAGCTGGGATATATTCAGGTTCGTGGAAATGATGGTAGATTTGCGGCGGAGCAGCCGTTCGTTCAGGCACAAAAACAGCTGGGAGGTAGTAAAGGAGGTGGCAAATTCCGTTCCCAGATCGTCAATAATCAGCAGATCACAGTCAAACAGATTCTGGCAGCTGCTGCTGTCAGCCTCGTCCCGATGGAAGGAGACAGCCTCCAGAAGCTGAAACAGCTGGGCAGCAGTGAAATAGATCACAGAATGTCCGCTGTCTAAAAGCTCCCTGGCCACACAGTTGGAGAGGAAGGTCTTTCCCACACCGGTGCTGCCGTAGAGAAACAGGTTCCCGAAGGCAGAATCAAAGTCCTGGATGAAGCTGCGGCAGGCCTTTACCGCGGCATGGGCCGCATCAAAGGCCGAGACGCCGCCATTTTCCGGCAGCGCATCCTTGGAATAGTATGCGAAGGAAAAGGTCGAAAAATTCTCCTGTTCCAGAATATTGCGGATATTGGACTGGGTGTATACCAGGTCAATGGCAGCCTGGCGGAAGCAATGGCATTTTACCCCATTGCAATAGCCGGTATCCTGGCAGTCCGGGCACTGGTAAGGCATGTCCAGGTAATCGGCAGGGTAACCGGCCCCGGATAAGAGGGAAGCCTTTTGGGCAGTCAGAGCAGCCAGCTGCTCATGGAGCGCAGGCAGCGCGCTGTCATCCCCCTCCAGCAGGCGCCTGGCATGGGCCAGGGAGGTTCCACAGATCGAGGCATCGATTTCGGGAAGCTGCGGGAGCCGTTCATATACCTCGGCCTTGCGCTGCTCCAGCAGGTGGCGGTTCCGGATCCGGATGGCCTCATACTGGCGCATGATGGTATCATATTGCGTGTTGGTCAGCGACATGGCAATTCCTCCTGACGGGTGTTGGTCAGCGGCATGACAATTCCTCCTGACGGGTGTCGGCACGGCTCAACAGCTGCTGCTCCAGCTTGTCATAATCATAGCTGCGCTGGGAAAAATTGTTAAACTTGTTGGGGGCAGCCGTTCTTCTGGTGTTGGCGGAAGGCCTGTTCTTCTGGAAGGCCTGGTCCAGCCGGCTGACATCCGACAGATTGTGGACCTTCTGCTGGTGCCAGCTCTTTAAAATCCCGTCGGCATAGTCAAAATTCGGGTGGTGTGTCGCCGCAATGGTACGCCGGCAGGCCTCCTCAATCAGCTCCAGGGAGAAGCCGTAGCTTTTGGACCAGCGCTGGATCATTGCCGTCTCGGAAGGGATCAGGTTGCGCCCCTGGATCCCCAGGGCCCGGACTACGGCAAAATGCAGGCGGCTGAAGGCAGTGGCCGTATGCTTGGCGCGCTCCAGGGTGGTGATGCCGGTATCCTTCCAGCTTATGGCTACTTTGTTCATATACGAAAGGCTGGTATGGCTGCGGCCTACACAGTATTCGATCAGATACTCGATCAGATCCTCCGGAAAGGCCAGCTCATCATACCAAAAGAGGATCGTGTTGATATCCGTGGGCGTCAGGGGACGCTTCAGGTAATGCTCCGTCACAAACAGAAGCTCCCGGATCTCTTCCTTTTTCTGGAATTCCTCCAGCTGGGCGGCAGTGTAGCTGCCGGGCCGGGCCGGGGCAGTTACCGTACTGCTGCCGGCTGCCGACGGCTCCGGAGCTGCTGCTGCCGGCATGCCGGACATCAGGTGTTCCGGGGCAGCAGCGGCAGGAATGCCGACATCCAAAGGCGCCGAAGTTCCGGCGGCGGGGATACCGGCCGCCAGGTGTTCCAAGGCCGCAGCGTCAGGGATGCCGGCCGTCAGAGGCGCCTGGCTGCCGGCGGCAAGGTGATTGCCGGCCGTCAAAGGCGCCGAAGTTCCGGCGTCAGGGATGCCGGCCGTCAAAGGCGCAGGACCTGCGTCAGCCTGGCTTCCGAGGGCCGGCTGCCTGTCACAGGCCGGGGTCACAGCCTGTCCACTGGCAGCTGCCTCCTCGGGAGTCAGCAGCTGAATGGCAGACAGGTGTTTTTCCGCATCATATTCCAGATGAAGAAGCTTCATTTTCTCCCAGTAGAGCAGGGCGCGCTGAATGTCCTTTTCCGTATGCTCGAATAAATCTGCGGCGGAGGAGATGGAAAAGCTGCAGTGGTCGGAGCCCATACAGCGCAGCAGGTAGAGATAGACCTTCACATATTCTCCGTTGGCAGATGTCATATAGTGGTCAATAAATTGATTGGAAACATAAGTTGCCGAAAGATTGCTGTTATGTAACGTGATTTTAGACATTTAGGCACACCTCTTTCTTTTTTAATACACGGATAGTTTAGCATAAAACCTGGAAAAAGAGAAGCATAAAATTTCGCGGAATGCCTGAAAACAGCGGGGGTTGGACAATTGTGAATAATGTGGATAATGTGGACAAAATTGTGAAAAAAAGTTGAAAGAAATCAGGCCGGGGCTGTTTTGATGGATAAAACATAAAAAAATAAATCGTAAGGAGAAAGTAATGTTATGTAAACGAAAAATCCACATTCCAATGGGAAAGAAATACACATTGAAATGTGGATAATGTGGATAACTATTGTCCCAGCAGGTGTTCTCCCACCTGGAGTATATCTCCGGCTCCCATAGTTATCAACAGGTCGCCGTTCATACAATTTTTTAATAAAAAATTTTCAATGTCGTCAAAACAGGGGAAATAATAGCTCTCGGTGCCCTGTTTTTCAAGTTCGAGCAGCAGATTCCGGGAGGAAATCCCCAGGGTGTCCGTCTCACGGGCCGCATAGATATCTGCCAGGACCACCACATCCGCCAGGGACAGAGCCTGGGCAAATTCCCCGAGGAAGGCCCTGGTGCGGCTGTAGGTATGGGGCTGGAATACACAGACAATCCGCTTATGGGAATAGTTTCTGGCTGCCTGGAGGGATGCCGTAATCTCCGTGGGATGATGTGCATAGTCGTCGATAATGGTGATGCCGCCCAAAGAGCCCTTGTATTCAAAGCGGCGCTCCGTGCCGCCAAAGGCATGGAGCGCTCTGGCAATGACCTCAAATTCAATGCCCATCTCCAGGGCCAGGGCCGCTGCAGCCACTGCATTGGAGATGTTGTGAAGGCCGGGAACGGACAGCTCTATGGTGCCCAATGCCTCTGCTCGATGCATCAGTGAAAAAAAACCGTTTCCCTGTGCATGAAACTGTACCTCCTGTGCATAGTATTCATAAGAGGGGGCAAGCCCATAGGTGATGGTCCGGCCAGCGATCCCGGCTGTGATTTCCTGATGGTTTTCAATGTCGCCGTTGATAATGACAGCGCCGTCTGCCGGCGTCTTTGCAGCGTATTGGTGGAAGGAGCTTCGGATGTCGGCAAGATCCTTGAAGAAGTCCATATGGTCCTCCTCGATATTCAGGATCAATGCATATTTGGGCGTGAAATGAAGAAAGCTGTTGGTATATTCGCAGGCCTCCGTCAGAAATACCTGGGAGCTGCCCACGCGGATATTGCCGTTAATGGTCTTGAGAATGCCGCCAACGGATACGGTAGGATCTGCCTGGGCGGCCAGCAGGATCTCTGCAATCATGGAGGTGGTGGTAGTCTTGCCGTGGGTCCCCGCAACGCCGATTGATTCCCGGTAATTGTCCATGATCTGCCCCAGCAGCTGGGCGCGGGTAATGGAAGGGATGTTCTGTGCCAGGGCGGCGGCAAGCTCCGGATTGTCGGGGTGGATCGCCGCTGTGTAGACCACCAGATCAGTTCCGCTCTCTATATTAGAGGCACTCTGGCCGTAAGAAATGGAAGCGCCCAGGGAGATGAGCCTTTGGGTCAGTTCGGACTCCCTGGAATCAGAGCCGGATATGGTGAAATGCTCCTTCAGCAGAATCTCGGCCAGGCCGCTCATGCTGATACCTCCGATCCCGATAAAGTGAATGTGAATCGGCTGCGTGAAATTAATTTTATACATAATTTTACCATCCATTCTATATTTTACAACGTCTGCATCCATTTTATACCAACTGTCTCTGATAGTCAATGGCCAACTGGGGAGGGCGCAGGAAAATTTGGGAGAGAAAGGAGGACACGTCGAAATAACGACGAAAAGCCAAAAAGTTTGTGCAAGGCGACGAAAATGAGAAAAATATCAAAAAAAAATTGTGAAATATGTGTACTATTTTGAACGCATATGATATAATTCTAAAATAACAAGAGTAAAGACGAGAGGTGATAGACTTGATTCGAAAAGAAATGATTGCCATGCTTTTAGCTGGCGGACAGGGGAGTCGTCTAGGTGTGCTGACTTCCGGTGTAGCGAAGCCTGCTGTCGCTTTTGGCGGGAAGTACCGCATCATTGATTTCCCCTTAAGCAATTGTATCAATTCCGGAATTGATACGGTAGGCGTATTGACCCAGTATCAGCCCCTGAGGCTGAATACCCACATAGGAATCGGTATTCCGTGGGATCTTGACCGCAACAAAGGCGGCGTAACGGTGCTCCCACCCTACGAGAAGAGCGCCAACAGCGAATGGTATACCGGTACGGCCAATGCCATTTATCAGAATCTGAACTATATGGAGAGCTACAATCCGGAATATGTTCTGATTCTTTCGGGAGACCATATATATAAGATGGACTATGAGGTAATGCTTGATTTCCACAAGGAAAATAACGCAGACGTTACCATAGCTGCCATGCCGGTTCCCCTGGAGGAGGCCAGCCGCTTCGGCATTGTAATTGCCGATGAGAACAAGAAGATCAATGATTTTGAGGAGAAGCCGGAGCATCCCCGCAGCAACCTTGCCTCCATGGGTATCTATATTTTTACCTGGAAGGTCTTGAAGGAAGCGCTGATTGCAATGTCGGAGCAGAATGGCTGTGACTTTGGCAAGCACATTATTCCCTATTGCCATGAGAAGGGCCAGCGGCTGTTTGCCTATGAATACAATGGCTATTGGAAGGATGTCGGAACCCTTGGCTCCTACTGGGAGGCCAACATGGAGCTGATTGACCTGATTCCGGAATTCAACCTCTATGAGGAATTCTGGAAGATTTACACCAAGAGCGACATTATCTGTCCCCAGTACATTTCCCCGGATTCTTCTGTGGAACGCAGCATCATCGGTGAGGGAACGGAGATTTACGGGCAGGTATACGGTTCCGTGATCGGCGCCGGCGTCACCATTGGCAAGGGAACCGTGGTGCGGGATTCCATTATCATGAGGGACACGGTCATCGGCGAGAATGTGGTGATTGACAAATCCATCATTGCAGAGAACTGCCGGGTGGGGGACGGCTGCCAGCTTGGGGTTGGCGAGGAAGCGCCCAATAAGCTCAATGCCAGCGTATACTCCTTTGGGCTTGTTACCGTAGGTGAGGATTCTGTGATACCTGCAGGTGTGAAGATTGGCAAGAATACAGCAATATCAGGCAGCACGGCGCCTGAGGACTACCCGGATGGACTGCTTGCCAGCGGGGAATATATAATTAAGGCAGGTGACAGAGTATGAAGGCGATCGGTATTATATTAGCAGGCGGTAATAACAACAGGATGCAGGAGCTTTCCAACAAGCGTGCCATTGCGGCTATGCCCGTGGCCGGAAGCTACCGCTGTATAGATTTTGCATTGAGCAATATGAGCAATTCCCACGTACAGCATGTGGCAGTGCTGACCCAGTACAATGCCAGAAGTCTCAATGAGCATCTAAGCTCCTCCAAATGGTGGGATTTCGGAAGAAAACAGGGCGGCCTGTACGTGTTTACGCCTACGGTGACAGCAAATAACAGCTGGTGGTACCGCGGCACGGCAGATGCCATGAGCCAGAATTTGAGCTTTTTGCGCAGGAGCCATGAACCCTATGTGGTGATTGTCAGCGGCGATTGTGTATACAAGATGGATTACAATAAGGTTCTTGATTTCCATATTGCCAAGAAGGCGGATGTTACGGTTGTCTGCAAGGATATGCCGGCGAATATGGATGTGAGCCGCTTTGGCGTGGTGAAGATGAATGAGGATTCCAGAATTGTGGATTTTGAGGAGAAGCCCATGGTGGCTCAGTCCAACACCATTTCCACCGGAATCTACGTACTGCGCAGAAGACAGCTGATTGAGATGCTGGAGCGGTGTGCAGCGGAGGAACGCTATGATTTTGTGACGGATATCCTGATCCGCTATAAGAACCTGAAGCGCATTTATGGCTACAAGATGGAGGGCTACTGGAACAATATTTCTACCGTAGAGTCCTATTACGAGACGAATATGGATTTCCTGAAGCCGGATGTACGCAAGTATTTCCGGGAGGAACCGGAGATCTATTCCAAGGTATCAGATCTGCCGCCGGCCAAGTATAATGTCGGCTCCGAGGTGAGCAACAGCCTGGTAGCCAGCGGTTGTATTATTAACAGCAAGGTAGAGAACTCTATCTTATTCCAGAAGGTATTTGTGGGCAAAAACTGCGTGATCAAGAATTCGATCATCCTGAATGATGTATATATCGGCGACAATACGCATGTTGAGAATTGTATTGTGGAGAGCAGGGATACGCTGCGCGCCAATACCTATTTCAGTGGAGGGGATGGCATTAAGGTTGTGTATGAGCATAACGAAAGATATGTAATGTAGGATAGCAGTTCAGCGGCAGCCCTGGAGGCAATATTCCTGGCTGAACTGTTACATAAATCTCACTGGAAGGATAAGAAAGGGGAAACTAACATGCAGATTACAGATATACGGGTACGTAAGGTGGAGAAGGAAGGAAAGATGAAAGCAGTTGTCTCCATTACTATTGACAACGAATTTGTAGTCCACGACATTAAAGTGATTGAGGGGGAAAAGGGGTTGTTTATAGCAATGCCCAGCCGTAAGGCGGCAGACGGTGAGTACCGCGACATTGCGCATCCGATCAATTCTGCTACCAGAGAGAGGCTGCAGCAGCTGATCCTGGATAAGTTTCAGGAGGAAGCGGCACAGTAGAAGAAGGGTCAGAGATAGAGTTAGAGAATGAGATGAGAAGCGCCGGATTGTGGCTGGCCCTGGTGGGCGGCTGTGATCCGGCATTTTTTGATTTTGATTTCGCAAAAAAGACAGGTGACAAACAGGTCATTTTCTAGTATGATAGATATGTTTCAAATATCTGATGCATAAAAAAGAGGATCTATCATGCTTCTATTTAAAAAAAGAAAAGAGGACGCTCCCCCCATGTTTGTAATTGCCGGCCTGGGAAATCCCGGGGAAAAATACGCCAAGACCCGGCACAACGTAGGCTTTGATGTCATTGATGTGCTGGCAGACCAATATAATATTAAGGTAACGGACAAGAAGTGCCGCGCGCTGTGCGGCAGCGGTATCATAGAAGGGCAGCGGGTGCTTCTTGTGAAGCCCCAGACCTTTATGAATCTAAGCGGAGAGAGCATTGCGGCGCTTTTGAATTTCTATAAGCTGGATGCCTCCCAACAGCTGCTGGTAATTTATGACGATATCAGCCTGGCGCCGGGAAAGCTGCGGATCCGGAGGAAGGGCAGCGCCGGGGGCCACAATGGGATCAAAAATATCATCGCCCGGTGCGGGACAGAGGATTTTATGAGAATCAAGGTAGGCGTGGGCGAAAAGCCCGGGGACTGGGATCTGGTGGACCATGTACTCAGCCGCTTCCCCAAGGCGGAGCGGGCAGCAGTGGAGGACGCCATGAAGGACGCGGCCGATGCGGCGGCACTGCTGGTGCAGGGAGCGCTGGAAGCGGCCATGAACCGTTATAATTGAAGGAAGGAGATTGGAAAATTGAAAAAACGAATCCTAGCAACAATCTTAGCGTTATGTCTGTGCCTGTCCTCTAAGTCTGCGGCATATACAGAGCAGGGGGGCCCTTCATCCAAGGGAATGCACCTATGGGGGAGGCTGCCTTTGGGGCAATCACCCGTGACAGTACGGTTCCTACGCCCCAGGAAGCCTATCAAGCGATGACAGCGCTGCAAAGTCAGGATGCCTACAAGGAAGGAACAACCTGGACCAATGAGGAACCCTATTCCGATACAAAGGGGTGCTACTATTGGAATGGCGGAAACCTTGGAGGAAGCAGGATTGCCGCCGTAGGCTGCGTGGCCTTTGCATTTATCCTAAGCGATGCGGCATTTGGCAGCCTGCCGGCAAGAATGTACGCTGCGGGCAGCTTTGCATATACGGATATCAAGGTTGGAGATATCCTGCGGGTAAACAATGATGCCCATACCGTGATCGTGCTGGAGGTGAGCGATGCAGGAGTGGTTGTTGCGGAAGGAAACATCAGCACCGGAGAGCATCAGGGCAAGGTTCATTGGGGGCGGGTCATCGCCAAGGAGGCGGTGATGAGCAGCACCAGCCATTATATTACCCGCTATCCGGAGAATTATATTCCACCGGATGATCCTGATGCCAATGTGTCCATTGCCAGCGGAACAATGGGCGCAGGCCTTACCTGGAACCTGACCCGGGCAGGGACACTGACCATTTCCGGCAGCGGAGCGATGCCGGATTTTGCTGATGTGAGTGCGCAGCCCTGGAGCCAATACAGCAGCCAGATTCGGAAGGCTGTGATTGGGGATGGCATTACCAGGATCGGTTCCGGCGCATTTATGAACAGCGGCGTTTTAAGTGCGGAGATTTCCTCCAGTGTGCGATCCATTGGGAACAATGCGTTTTTGGGCTCGTCCATGATTGCTGTCTCGATCCCCTCCAGTGTGAAGGTTATTGGCGACGGTGCGTTCCGGGAATGTAAGAGCCTTAGCACGGTAACGATTGCCCCGGGCCTGGAGGTCATCGGACAAAATGCCTTCCGTTCCTGCACAAGTCTTACTTCCATCGCTCTGCCGGCCAGCATCGGAGAGGTGGGCGCAGCTGCATTCTGGCAATGTACGGAATTGAGAAATGTATCATTTGCGTCCGGCAGCAGTCAGGTGAAGATGGGCGACAATATGTTTATGCAATGCTACAATCTGATGGGCGTGCAATTGCCCCAAAATATAGACCGCATTAGTGAGGGAATGTTCCAGAATTGCCTGATGCTTGCCGGAGTGGAAATTCCCCAGGGTGCGGAAAGCATCGGAGCAAATGCATTTTCCTCCTGCTCCGGCATGACTGCTGTTGTCATTCCCCACAGCGTAACCACAATCGGGATAGCGGCATTTGCCTCCTGCCCGCTGAAGGATATCTACTTTACCGGTACAGAAGAACAGTGGAACAAAATTCAAAAATTAGGAGATACGTCACAAACCGTGTTAAAGGCAACCATCCATTATAATTATGTTCCGCCTGCTCCCGGCCCGGGGCCAGATGACGGCGATGACAGCGCAGGTGATAATTCCGGCGGCACAGGCAGCGGTTCGGACAACAGCACAGGCGATAATTCCGGCGGCACAGGCAGCGGTTCGGACAACAGCACAGGCGGCAATACCGGCGGTACAGGCAGCGGCTCCGGCAATAATCCAGGCGGCAGTACGGGAAACGGCAATCGCCCCGGAATAAGCGGCGGAACCCAGGGAGGCTCTCAAACAGGCAGCGGGACCTATCGCATCCTGAAGGGGACGGAGGGGCTCTGGAAGGTGAATGCAGACGGAAGCGTTACCATTTCCGCAGACGGTGAGCTCGCAGATTTTGATCATCTGGAGATTGACGGAAAGAGCGTGGATCCTTCCAATTATACCCTGAAGTCAGGGAGCACCATTGTGACACTGAAGGCAGAATTTCTAAAGACCCTGGGCCAGGGAAATCATACGGTGACCTTCGTTTACAAGGACGGCCAGGTTTCCATGACCCTGCCATACGGAAAAGACGGTGTGCCGTCAGGGATGGCAGCGCCCAAAACCGGCGAGGAGAGGATTCCTCTGGCCCGGGCGGCGCTCCTGCTCCTGCCGGCGGCCTGGATCGCAATCATATACCGGAAGGGGAAAAAGGAATCAGCCGGCAGACAGGCATGAGAGAGCGTTTGAGAATCAGGTGATGGCAATGAAAGCATTTACAGATCCCCTGGGGGCACTGGGGGAATATGAGAAGCTGACGGAACAATTGAATAAACAGAAGGGCATCCTGGAGGTTTCCGGCTGTATTGATGCCATAAAGCCCCATTTGATGTATGCAGTGAACCATGGTTTTTCCGGAAAAATCATGGTTACCTTCAGTGAGCAGAGAGCCCGGGAGCTGTACGAGGAATACCGGTTTTATGACAGGGAGGCAGTGTATTACCCGGCCCGGGATATCCTGTTTTACCAGTCGGACATTCGCGGAAACCTGCTGACGGGCCAGCGTATGAGCGCTATTGCAGCAATTCTCACCCAGGAGCGCCCCATGGTGATTACCACCTTTGACGCGCTGATGGACCGGCTGATGCCGCCGGAGGAGATTCTGGGAAATATCCGCACCTTCCATGTGGGGGATACCCTGAACCTGGAGGAGCTGGCCAAACGCCTGGCCCAGCTTGGGTATGAGCGGAATTACCAGGTGGAGACTGCCGGGCAGTTTGCCGTGCGGGGCGGGATCCTGGACATTTTCCCGCTGACCGCGGAGGTGCCCTACCGGGTGGAGCTGTGGGGGGATGAGATTGATTCCCTCCGGAGCTTTGAGCTGGAAAGCCAGCGCTCCATCGAGAACCTGGAGGAGATCACAATCTATCCTGCCAGCGAGTTGGTACTGAATGAAGAACTAATTAAAAGAGGATTAAACAAAATAGAGACAGAATTTGAGGCTGTGCACGCCTCTCTGCGGCAGCAGATGCGCACCGAGGAGGCCCATCGTCTGAAAACTGCGGTGGGCCAGCTGAAGGAGGAACTGGCCCATCTGACAGGCAGCGGCAATGTGGAGAGCTATCTCAACTATTTTTATGAAAATCCGGTGTCTCTGCTGGCTTATTTTGACTGGGAGAAAACAGTGCTGTTTTTGGATGAGCCTGTGCGCTGCCTGGAGATGGGGAAGGCAGTGCAGACGGAATTTTCCGAGAGTATGCAGCACCGTCTGGAAAAGGGCTATGTGCTGCCGGGCCAGGCGGATGCCATCTATTCCTGGGAGCAGGTGGCGGCCAGTCTGGGAAATTGCCGCTGCGTCGCCCTCTCCACCCTGGATCTGAAAACCGGAGGGCTGGAGGCAAAGGGGCGGTTCTATGTGGATTCCAGAACCGTGAGCCCCTATAACAGCAGCTTTGAGCTGCTGGTCAAGGATCTGCGGCAGTACAAGAAGAACGGGTATCAGGTGATCCTGCTGTCCGGCTCCCACACCAGGGCAAAGCGTTTGGCCTTTGACCTGCAGCAGGAGGGGCTCAGCTGCTTCTATACAGAGGATTATGACCATCCGGTACAGCCGGGAGAGATTCTGGTGGCCTATGGGAAAATCAAGCATGGCTTTGAATATTCCCAGCTGAAATTCGTGGTGATTTCCGAGAGCGATATTTTTGGCAGTGAAAAGAAAAAGAAGAAAAAGCGCCGCATTTACGAGGGGGAGAAGATTGCCAGCTTTGCGGAGCTCTCCGCGGGGGATTATGTGGTTCACGAAAACCACGGCCTGGGCATCTACCGGGGAATTGAGAAGGTGGAGGTAGAGGGGATTGTCAAGGATTATATCAAGATTGAGTATGACAAGGGCGGAAACCTCTATATTCAGGCCACCCAGCTGGAGCTGATCCAGAAATATGCCGGCGCAGATGCAAAAAAGCCCAAGCTGAACCGGCTGGGCGGCCAGGAATGGAACAAGACCAAGACCAGGGTGCGGGGAGCAGTGAAGGAGATTGCCCGGGAGCTGGTGGAGCTGTATGCGGCCCGCCAGAAGCGGGAGGGCTTTGTATACGGCCCGGACACGGTATGGCAGCGGGAATTCGAGGAGATGTTTCCCTTTGAGGAGACGGAGGATCAGGTGCTGGCCATTGAGGCTGCCAAGGAGGATATGGAGAGCACCAAGATCATGGACCGGCTGATCTGCGGGGATGTGGGCTACGGCAAGACGGAGATTGCCATCCGTACGGCCTTCAAGGCAGTCCAGGAGAACAAGCAGGTGGTGTATCTGGTGCCCACGACGATCCTGGCCCAGCAGCATTACAATACCTTTGCCCAGCGCATGAAGGATTTTCCGGTGCGGGTGGATCTTATGTGCCGGTTCTGTACCCCCGCCCAGATGAAGCAGACGGTCGCTGACCTGAAAAAGGGACAGGTGGATATTGTGGTGGGAACCCACCGGGTGCTGTCCAAGGACGTGGAATTCAAGGATCTGGGGCTGTTGATTGTGGATGAGGAGCAGCGCTTCGGAGTGGCTCATAAGGAGAAAATCAAACAGATGAAGCAGAATGTGGATGTGCTGACCCTGACGGCTACCCCCATTCCGAGAACGCTTCACATGAGCCTCATCGGCATCCGCGATATGAGCGTGCTGGAGGAGCCCCCCATGGACCGGCTGCCCATCCAGACCTATGTGATGGAATATAATGAAGAGATTGTCCGGGAGGCCATCCGCAGGGAGCTGGCCAGAGGCGGCCAGGTGTATTATGTGTTTAACCGGGTGAAGCAGATTGAGGATGTGGCTGCCAAGCTGGCATCCCTGGTGCCGGATGCCAATGTGGCCTATGCCCATGGCCAGATGAAGGAGCGGGAGCTGGAACGGATCATGTACGATTTTATCAATGGTGAGATTGATGTGCTGGTGTCCACGACCATCATTGAGACCGGGCTGGATATTTCAAATGTCAATACCATGATTATCCATGATGCAGATAACCTAGGCCTCTCCCAGCTGTACCAGCTCCGGGGCCGGGTAGGGCGTTCCAGCCGGACTGCTTATGCATTCCTGATGTACCGCCGCAACAAGCTGCTGAAGGAGGTGGCGGAGAAACGCCTCTCTGCCATCCGGGAATTCACGGAGCTGGGCAGCGGCTTCAAGATTGCCATGCGGGACCTGGAGATCCGCGGCGCAGGGAACCTTCTGGGGGCCCAGCAGCATGGCCATATGGAGGCAGTGGGCTACGACCTGTACTGCAAGATGCTGAACGAGGCGGTGAAAACCTTAAAGGGGGAAGGACGGGAGGAGCATTTTGAGACAACCATTGACATTGATCTGGATGCCTATATTCCGCCCAAGTATATCCCCAATGAGTACCACAAGCTGGATATCTACAAGCGGATTGCCGGGATTGAGAGCCAGGAGGAGTGCGAGGAGATGCAGGACGAGCTGATCGACCGGTTCGGGGAGCCGCCAAAATCCGTCCAGAATCTGCTTCTGGTGGCCGGCCTCAAGGCAAAGGCCCACCGGATGTATTTTACGGATGTACTGCAAAAGGGGGATGAGGTTCGGTTTGTGCTATATGAAAAGGCAAATATTGACGTGGCGAATATTCCGGGATTTGTGGATGAATTCTACGGAGCGCTGCGTTTTACGCCGGATGCAAAGGGCCCCTATTTTACCTTCCGGATGAACCACAGCTCCAAAACCAGGGCAGGACATGTGCTGGATGTGGTGCGGACTGTGCTGGATAAGGCGGAGACGATGCTGCTGCCGGTTAGGCCGTGAACTGTAACAAAATCGGTGAAAAAATTATGAAACAATTGCGAAACTACTTGCGGCAGCAGAAAAAAAGCTCTATAATGTATAGTGCGTTGCAGAATTTTACTGCAAAAAGAAGAAAGTAGGAGGCACTTATGAGATTGAAGAGAATTACCGGGTGTTTGCTGGCAGGGCTTATCATGGTATCCACAGCCCTGACCGGATGTGGGAGTATAGATGCGGGAGCCGTGGGGGCAACCCTGGATGACCAGGAGATCTCCCTGGGATTCATGAATTTTATGGCAAAATACCAGCAGGCGATGTATGATATCAATTATTCCCCTTATTTTGGAACAGAGATGTGGAGTACCGAGATCGGAGCCGATGAGGATGGCAATGTCCTTACTATGACAGAGAGCGTGAAGAAAAGTGTTTCTGGCAGCATCGAAACCTTGTATCTGCTGGAGAAGCATATGGGGGATTACGGCGTAACGGTTACAGAGGAGGAGATGGCCAGGATGCAGGAGGTGGCGGCAGAATTTATCAGCGCCAACAGCAGCAAGGCCGTGAAGCTGCTGGGAGCCACCGAGGAATATGTGGTGGAGATGCTGCGCCTGTACACCATCCAGAAGAAGATGCAGGATGCGATCTATGCAGAGGTGGACACCAATGTGACGGATGAGGAGGCTGCACAGCGCACCTTTACCTATATCCGGGCCAGCGTGGCCAAGGGCAAGGACGCAGACGGGAAGTCCGTGGACTATGACGATGACCAGAAGGCAGAATTCGAGACCACCATGAAGGGGATTGCCGACAAGGCCAAGACGGATTTCGACGGGGCCAAGGAGCTGGACGAGAATCTGTACAGCACCACCTATTCCTATGGTGGGGACGACAGCACCATGGATGAGGCTGTAATCGCTGCGGCAGATGCCCTGAAGGAGGGGGAGGTTTCCGATCTGATTACCACCGAGGAATATTACTATGTGATCCGCCTGGACAGCGAGTTTGACCAGGAGGCCACAGATAAGAAGAAGACAGACATTGCCAGCCAGAGACAGGCGGATCACTACACCGAGGTCTGCGATGGCTATAAGGAGGCCAGCCAGTTTGCGGTGAAGGAGGAGGCCTGGGCGCAGGTGGTCTTTAACCGGCTTTTCACCGCTGAGGCGGATGAGACAGAGGAGTAGTTGGGCAAAGCATTCGGGGGAAGTATAAAAAGGGTTTGGGGCTGTGGCCGCAAACCCTTTTGCCATTCAGGAGGTTTCCTGTAACGATTATTTAAAAATAAATTGCAGAGGGATGTTATGAGAAAATTATTAGTCTATATGAAGGATTACCGGAAGGAATCAATTCTGGCGCCCTTATTTAAAATGCTGGAGGCTGCCTTTGAGCTGCTGGTTCCGTTGGTGGTGGCAGCCATGATCGATGTGGGAATTGCCGGCAGCGATAAGCCCTATATTGTGAAAATGAGCCTTATTATGGTGGCGCTGGGCGTGATTGGCCTGGTGTGCTCCATCACGGCCCAGTATTTTTCCGCCAAGGCGGCAGTTGGCTTTGCCGCAAGGCTGCGCCACAGCCTCTTTGCCCATGTGCAGGGGCTGTCCTTTGGGGAGCTGGATACCCTGGGAAGCGCGACCCTGATTACCAGAATGACCAGCGATATCAACCAGGTACAGTCCGGGGTGAATCTGGTGCTGCGCCTGTTCCTACGGTCGCCCTTTATTGTATTCGGCGCCATGGTTATGGCCTTTACCATTGACCTGAAGGCAGCCCTGATTTTTGTTGTGACCATCCCCCTTCTGTCTGTTGTGGTCTTTGGCATTATGCTGGTGAGTATTCCTCTTTATAAAAAGGTACAGAGCCGGCTGGACCGGGTCCTTGGCATCACCAGGGAGAACCTGGCAGGGGTGCGCGTGCTGCGGGCCTTCCATCGGGAGAAGCAGGAGGAGGAAAGCTTTGGACAGGCCAATTATGAGCTGACCCATATGCAGAACTTTGTGGGACGGATTACGGCCGTGATGAATCCGGTGACCTATATCATCATCAACGGCGCCCTGATGGTGCTGCTCTATACCGGCGCGGTGAGAGTGGACGCCGGGATCCTGACCCAGGGCCAGGTGGTGGCGCTGGTCAACTATATGTCCCAGATCCTGGTGGAGCTGGTGAAGCTGGCCAACCTGATTATCACGGTCACCAAGGCAGTGGCCTGCGGCAACCGGATCCAGAGCGTGCTGGAGGTGCAGAACAGCCAGAAACAGGAGCAGGGCTTTGGCAAGACGGCTGCCCAAAACGCTCCTGTGGTGGAATTCTGCCACGTATCCCTGACCTACCCGGGAGCCGGGGGAGCCACCCTGGAGGACATTCATTTTACGGCTTATCCGGGGGAGACCATTGGAATTATCGGAGGAACCGGCTCTGGAAAGAGCTCTCTGGTGCATCTGATTCCGCGGTTTTACGATGCCACCCAGGGCCGTGTGCTGTTTCATGGCAGGGATGTGAAGGAATATCCGGTGAAGGAGCTGCGCAGCAAGGTTGGGATTGTCCTGCAGAAGGCAGTGCTGTTCTCAGGAACCATTGAGGAGAATCTTCGCTGGGGCAAGGAGGATGCGTCAGAGGAGGAGCTCTGGGAGGCCCTGGCTGTGGCACAGGCCGCAGAGGTGGTGGAGGGCAAGTCCGATGGCCTCAAGGAGCAGGTAACCCAGGGCGGGAAGAACTTCTCCGGCGGCCAGAGGCAGCGCCTTACCATTGCGCGGGCGCTGGTGAAAAAGCCCGAGATCCTGATCCTGGACGACAGCGCCTCGGCTCTGGATTATGCCACGGACGCCCGGCTGCGGAAGGCCATTGGGGAATTGAAGGAGAACCCGGTGGTATTTCTGGTATCCCAGCGCACCTCCTCCATCCGGAATGCCGATAAGATCCTGGTGCTGGAGGACGGCGCAGTGGTAGGCATGGGAACCCATTTGGAATTATTGAAGAATTGTCAGGTATATCAGGAAATCTATGATTCACAGTATCAGGACCGGGAGGAGGTGCTTCGGGATGCAAAATAGGGAAGGGCGCTTAAGGCAGCGGGCTACCATAAGGAAGGTGCTGCTCTATATACGAAAATACTGGGCATTTTTGATTTTGTCTCTGCTGCTTGCCGTGGTGACTGTATTTGCCACATTGTATCTCCCCATTTTGACTGGCCGTGTCATTGACCAGATTCTGGGGCCCGGCCAGGTAGATTTTGCAAAGATCAGCTCGATTTTATTGGGCATGGGGATTGTCATCGGGATTACGGCTCTGGCCCAGTGGCTGATGAATGTGTGCAACAATAAGATCACCTATGGCGTGGTGCGCGATATCCGCAGGGATGCCTTTGCAAAGATTGAGATATTGCCATTGAAGTACATTGACGGCCATTCCCACGGCGATCTGGTGAGCCGGGTGGTGGCAGATGTGGATCAGTTTGCGGACGGCCTGCTGATGGGCTTTACCCAGCTGTTTACCGGTGTGCTGACGATTGTGGGCACCCTGGGCTTTATGCTGTCTGTCCATGTGGGCATTACCCTGGTAGTGGTGCTGATAACACCGGTATCCCTGTTTGTGGCCAGCTTTATTGCAAAGCGGACCTACACCATGTTCCGGAAGCAGTCAGAGGCCAGGGGAGAGCAGACGGCCCTCATTGACGAGATGATCGGCAATCAGAAGGTAGTGCAGGCCTTCGGCCGGGAGGAACAGGTACAGGAGCAATTTGATGAGATCAATAAAAAGCTGGAACATTTCTCTCTGCGCGCCACCTTTTTCTCCTCCATTACCAATCCATCCACCCGCTTTGTCAATGGCCTGGTTTATACTGGTGTCGGTGTTGTGGGAAGCCTGGTGGCCATTGGGGGAGGTATTACGGTGGGGCAGCTGTCCTGCTTCTTAAGCTATGCCAACCAGTACACCAAGCCCTTCAATGAGATCTCGGGAGTGGTGACAGAGCTGCAGAACGCCCTGGCCTGCGCGGCGCGGGTATTGGAGCTGATCGAGGAGGAGCCACAGGTACCGGAGGATACGGATGCCGTAGAGGTTGCGGACGTGTCCGGAAATGTGGAGTTACGTCAGGTATATTTCTCCTACAGAGCAGACCAAAGGCTCATTGAGGACTTCAACCTGAAGGTGGAGCCCGGCCAGCGGGTAGCCATCGTGGGCCCCACAGGCTGCGGCAAGACAACGCTGATCAATCTGCTGATGCGGTTCTATGATGTGAACCAGGGCAGCATATCCGTGGAGGGCCACGATATCCGCAGAGTGACCCGGGGGAGCCTTCGGGAGAATTATGGCATGGTACTGCAGGAGACCTGGCTGAAACATGCTACCATCCGGGAGAACCTGCTGATGGGCAAGCCTGAGGCCACTGAGGAGGAGATGATTGCTGCCGCTAAGGGGGCCCATGCCCACAGCTTCATACGCCGCCTGCCCAAGGGCTATGATACGGTGATCGGAGAGGAGGGCGGCAGCCTGTCTGCCGGCCAGCGGCAGCTGCTGTGCATTGCCAGAGTTATGCTGTGCCTGCCCCCCATGCTGATCCTGGACGAGGCCACATCATCCATTGACACCCGGACCGAGATGAAGATTCAGAATGCCTTCGCCGCCATGATGCAGGGACGCACCAGCTTTATTGTGGCCCACCGCCTGTCAACCATCCAGTCGGCAGATGTGATTCTGTATATGCAGGGCGGGAAGATACTGGAGCAGGGCAGCCATCATCAGCTGCTGGACAGAAACGGTTATTACGCGAAGCTGTATCGGAGTCAGTTTGACTCATAGCATGAGATGGATAGATTGGAAAATCCCAGGCCGTCTTAATCAAACGCTTCCTCTCTGCTCGAATCCAAGGAGGTTCCTCTCATGACGATTACACAAATCCGCTACTTTGTAGAAGTATCAAACCAAATGAGCTACACCAAAGCAGCCCAAAGCCTATATGTAGTCCAACAGGTAGTAAGCAAGCAGGTAAAGCGCCTGGAGGAAGAAGTAGGATGCCAACTCTTTGAGCGCCAATCCGGCAGTCTCTGCTTAACGGAGGCGGGTCAAATTCTCCATGACTTCTGGGGCCGGATGCTGCAGGAGCAGGAGGAAGCCCTGTGGAGAGCCAGATGTGCAACACAAGGGATTGGCCGGACTGTGCGGGTTGGAGCCCTTGCCATCAGCACAATCCAGGATCGGCTGGCGGAGACAATCAGTGTTTTAAGCGAACAGCAGCCCAACCAGCATTTTACAGTCAGCAGTGATTCCTACCGGGGGCTGTACCAGAAGCTGGTGTCAGGCCAGCTGGACTGCATTATTTCCCTGGAGGATGAGAATACCGGATTATCTGACGATTTTGAGGAGCAGCCCTTCCTGGAGCTCTGGCCGTCCATCGTGATCGCCAGGAGCCATCCACTCTACCGGGAGGGGGTCACGGCAAAGGAGCTGGCTAACACCACCTTTTATATCTTGTCCAGTAATTTTTCCTGGCACGCGGAGCATAATACCTTGAAGTATTGCTCCATGTGTGGCTTTATGCCCAGGCATATAGAGTATTTCGATGACGTGGGAAGCATGGAAATGGCGCTGTATGCCGGAACGGGGATTTCTATCATATATGCGGAGTTTTTTCGCAATCCTGCTGGCCGCCTGATGGTGGTTCCCTTGGAGGATAACCCACGTAAGATTTCGACTCAATTCTCCGTGACTTATCGGAAGAATCAAAAGGATCGTCTGGCCCCTTTCCTGGCAGAATTGCTGAAAAACAGGAATTAAGGTATGGGGGATGGATTTTGCACTGAAAAAGGGTGCTGTCAAAACAATCATTGCTTTGACGGTGCCCTTTTCTTATTACACCCAAAAGGGTGTAAAGAGCAGACATTTTTTATGTTTTACAGATCAAGCAGAGGCAAATATAATGGAGATATTGAGAAACAGGGAGATGTTGTTAGAAACATTGAAGAAATAATCAGGAGGAGGCAGTAGATGAAAGTATTAGGACTTTGTTCCGGAAGACCAAATGGGAACACGGAAATCATGATGAAGGAGGCATTTATGGCCATTGAGGAGGCCAGCGGCGCCCAGTGCCAACTGGTGCGGGTGCAGGATACTGTGATCAACACCTGTGTCGGATGTGAATCCTGCATGGTGAATCACCTGAAAGGAAACTGGGATTTTCGGTGCATCCACAAAAATGGCAGCGACCATTTTTATTTTATTGAGCAGCTGATGCGGGAGGCGGACGCTCTTATTGTATCCAGCCCGGCCTATAACCTGCTTCCTACAGGGCAGTTGATTAAGCTGCTCAATAAGATGCATGCCAGCGGTAACTACCGGGATGTGGTGGAAAAGGAGAATAAAATCGGCGCGGCATTTTCCATTGGCGGCACTGATTGGACAAATTTTACACTGAATGTATGCAAAATGATTGCCATGGAGCTGGCGGGCTCCTATGAGGCTCTGGTGGATGCAGTGCATTTTGATTTCATGCCGTCAAAGGGAGCGGTGCTTCTGGAGGACGACGTGCTGGCCCGGATGCGTCAGCTTGGGGAACATGTGGCAGCAGCGCTGCTGGCCAGGGAAAAAGGGGAAAGGCTTCCCTACGCCGGAACGCCGGGCATATGCCCTGACTGTCACGGGAATCTGCTGGAGGTTCGTGCCGACGGGGTTTACTGCCCCCAGTGCCTGACCAAGGCAAAGCTCTGTATGGCAGAGGATGAACTGCAGGTGGAGTTTACGGAGGAGGCTATTGCCAGAAACCGGTGGTCTATCTGGGGAAAGCGGCTCCATGACGACAATATCCGTAAAGGCCATAAAAAGGCTGCGGAGGGAAAAGAGAAGATTCAGGAGCGGGTGAAGAAATATGCGGCCTATGAGCGGGCCGTTGCACTGCCGGAGCTGCTGCCGGAGTGTGAGGACTGATTTTGAAGGTTGAGTAAAATGTATTTTATGGAAAAATGAGGAGGTTTTTATGACGCAACAAAAGAAAAGCGTGAATTTTGGATTTCGGGGATGGATGCTGCTGGTGTATCAGTTTATTGCATATATTGCAATGACTGCATACACAAATTATCCTTTAAACATTTTGGCAGACATGTATGGCGGCGCCCAGAAAATTTCCATGATTTTTACGGGGTGTACCATTGTAGGGGTTATCATTCAGCTGGTTTTATCCAGTTATATTGGAAGAATGAAAAGTACAAAGGCATTTGGGGCAATTCTGGGGGCGGCGGCATTGCTCCTGGGCGTAGCTGTGATGATGATCTCACCGGCCAATCCCCTATTATGGCAGGTATGTTATGGCCTTGAGATTGTCAGTGTAACGGTATATGCTACATTTGCCATTGGTATTTTGATTGGACAGTGGTTTCCGAGGAGAAAGGGAACCGTGATGGGAATTGCAACCCTGGCATTCCCGGTGGGAAATGCTTTGATCGGTCCCTTTGCGGCCCGGGTCTTTGCAGATGGACAGCCCAATGTGGTAAGCGGATTTCTGCCGTTCATTATTGTGGCATTTATCGGCTGGCTGATCGGATTGGTCTTTGTTAAGGATTATCCGGAGCAGTGTGGCGCGTACCGTGATAATGACAAGAGCCTTACTCCTGAGATTGCAAAAGCGATGATGGAGCAGGAGATTGAGAACAAAAAGACCACAGTGTGGAAGTTGGGACATACCTTTGGCTGTGCAGATTTTTGGCTTGGTACAATACCGTTAGGTTTTTTGCTGATGTTTTCTGTGGGAGCCATGACCCAGACATCTGCAATCATTGAGGCTTCCGGAATGCCCCTGCCTTTTTCGGCAATTATGTTGCTTGTGTGCATCTTTGGATGTATTGGAAGCTATGTGCTGGGCCTTCTGGATACAAGGCTCGGAACGAAGCAGTCGGTGTCTATCGCAACAGTCATTATGATAACTGCCGGAGTTCTGGGAGCAATTCCCAATGGAGCGTCAGCCCTTGCGGCATTGCTGTGCCTGTCGCTGTTTATGGGAGCGGCTTCCAATTACATGGTATCCATTGCAGCCCAATATTGGAGACGGGAGGACTTCCCCAGTGTCTTTGGCGTGGTAAACCCAATTGCAAATATTATCCAGTCCATAGGGCCTATGATTATTGCGCGGCTTTTGTTTTCACCCATGGGATATCAGGGCGTGTTTATAGTGTGCGGAGTAGTTGGGGTTGTTTCCCTGATCATGATTCTGAGCTTTAGCCCGGCACGGGTGAAAGCAGCAGATGATAAATACCGCGAGGCAGCCGGAAAAGCGCTGGATGATGCTTTGGTTGGGAGAAAATAGAAAAACACAATATAAAAGGCGCCATCAACACGATTTCTTTGATGACGCCTTTTATCCTATTGTTTCTGTCTTGTCCATTGGAATGTACCTCCAAATATCTCTATCTCCAGGGTTTACGGGTTCCATGTTCAATTTTCACTGAAATAATTATCTCATCTTATCTCTTCGTATTCTTCTCCGAAATGGTTTCCTCTTCTATTATGATAGAGGCTTCTGATCATCTTCTCTCTGAAATAATCATTTCTCTCTGATTATAAATTATTACTTCCGGTGGACGATACCTTCCTTTCTTAGATTATGAGGTGATTCGTAATGATGTCATTGGACTGTACCTCCAAATATCTCTATCTCTATGGTTTACGGGTTCCGTCTTCAATTTGCCGAAATAATTATCTCATATAATCCTTCGTATTCTCTTCTCGAAACGACTGCCTCTTTTCTTCTTGAGTTCTATCAGCTTATGTAGTTGATTAAAACAAGAGGCTTCTTCCTCCTATTATCCTGAAATAATTATTTCTCTTACTATTATTTCTGGTGGACTGTACCTTCCTTTCGTAAGATTATGGGGTGATTCGTATTGTTTTCTTTGGACTGTACCTCCTTTGCTTAGATTACTCTGTCCTGGTTTTTGTTGAGTTGTTTTCTGTATTTGTTGAATTCATTATAACTGATAAGAATTGATTTGTCAACATAAAAATCAAAATAAATAAAATTTTTTTTTGAGTTATGGAAACTGAGAGATAAATTTTAACAATATTCTGACAATTTCGAGAAGAATATAGAAATCCATCCAGAATATGGGACAGGCGATGATGCTAAAACAGCGCTGTCAGGAGAAAATTCCCTGGCAGCGCTGTTAATTTCGGATCAGAGCTTTCCGTTCTCATCAGGCCTGGGCCGCTTCCAGGGCAGCCCGGCAGGCCTTGGCCAGCTGATCGCCGCAGGAGGTGTTCTTAAAACCGCAGTGGATGCCGGAGAGCTTCTGCTCTACCTGGTCTACCGTGAGCCCCTCCACCAGCTTGGGGATGGCCTGGAGATTGCCGTGGCAGCCGCCGGTGAATTTTACATCCTTTACAACATTTCCCTCCAGCTCCACCTCAATGAGGGTGGAACAGGTTCCCTTTGTGTGATACTGATAACTCATAGATATCCTTCCTCTCTAACCAATTTTAGACCTATCTGCATCAAAGTGTACCATAAAATATGGCAGGAGAAAAGGATTTCACAAAAAATTTATAAATCGTTCATATGTTTCCGTATTGTCTAAATGTGCGGAAAGTGGTAAAATATACGATAGTCGTTCGGCCATGGGAAGGCGGAACAAGGATAGGAGCAAAAGAATGAGTATAGTAACAAAGATATTCGGAACCCATAGTGAGCGGGAAGTAAAGCTGGTCACTCCCATTGTAGATAAGATTGAGGCCCTGCGTCCCACTATGCAGGGGCTGACAGACGAGCAGCTGCGGGAGAAGACCAAGGAATATAAGAAGCGCCTGGCAGATGGGGAGACCCTGGAGCAGCTGATGCCGGAGGCGTATGCCACGGTCCGGGAGGCTGCCAAGAGGGCCATCGGCCTGGAGCATTACCGGGTGCAGCTCATCGGCGGTGTGGTTCTGCATCAGGGACGTATTGCGGAGATGAGAACCGGTGAAGGAAAGACGCTGGTGTCAACGCTGCCGGCGTATCTGAATGCCCTGGAGGGCAAAGGCGTACACATCGTTACGGTCAACGATTATCTGGCAAAGCGTGATGCGGAGTGGATGGGGAAGGTGCATGAGTTCCTGGGGCTTACCGTGGGCGTGGTTTTAAATTCCATGGACAACAATGAGCGTCGGGAGGCATATGCCTGCGATATTACGTATGTCACCAACAATGAGCTGGGTTTTGACTACCTTCGTGACAATATGGTGATCTACAAGGAGCAGCTGGTACAGCGGGAGCTTCATTATGCGGTGATCGACGAGGTGGACTCGGTCTTGATTGACGAGGCCAGGACGCCGTTGATTATTTCCGGCCAGAGCGGCAAGTCCACCAAGCTGTATGAGGCCTGCGATATTCTGGCGCGGCAGATGGTGCGGGGCGAGAACAGCCAGGAATTCTCCAAGATGGATGCCATCATGGGTGTGGAGATTGAGGAGACCGGGGACTTTGTGGTGAACGAGAAGGATAAGGTTGTCAATCTGACTGCCGAGGGTGTGAAGAAGGTAGAGAATTTCTTCAAGATTGAGAACCTGGCAGATGCGGAGAACCTGGAGATTCAGCACAACATCATTTTAGCCCTGCGGGCCCACAACCTGATGTTCCGTGACCAGGATTATGTGGTACAGGATGACAAGGTTCTGATCGTCGATGAGTTTACCGGACGTATTATGCCCGGCAGACGGTATTCGGACGGGCTCCATCAGGCCATTGAGGCCAAGGAGCATGTGAAGGTGAAGCGGGAGAGCAAGACCCTGGCCAACATCACCTTCCAGAACTTCTTTAATAAATATGCGAAGAAGGCCGGTATGACCGGTACGGCATTGACAGAGGAGAAGGAATTCCGTGATATCTACGGCATGGATGTGATTGAGATTCCTACCAATATGCCGGTGATCCGTAAGGATCATCAGGACGCTGTATATAAGTCCAAGAAGGAAAAGCTCCACGCGGTAGTGGAGGAGATTGAGAAGGCTCACGAGAAGGGGCAGCCGGTGCTGGTGGGTACCATTACCATCGAGGCTTCCGAGGAGCTCAGCGGAATGCTGAAGCGCCGGGGGATCCAGCACAAGGTGCTGAATGCCAAGTTCCATGAGCTGGAGGCGGAGATTGTTGCAGAGGCCGGTGTACACGGCGCTGTAACCATTGCAACCAATATGGCAGGCCGTGGTACGGATATCAAGCTGGATGATGACGCCAGGGCAGCAGGGGGACTTAAGATCATCGGTACGGAGCGCCACGAATCCAGGCGTATTGACAACCAGCTGCGGGGCCGTTCCGGACGTCAGGGGGATCCGGGTGAATCCCAGTTCTTCATCTCCTTGGAGGATGACCTGATGCGCCTGTTTGGCTCAGAGCGTCTGATGGCCATGTTCAATGCCTTGGGCGTGCCGGAGAATGAACAGATTCAGCACAAGATGCTGACCAATGCCATTGAGAAGGCCCAGACCAAGATTGAGAATAACAACTTTGGAATCCGTAAGAATCTGCTGGAATATGACCAGGTGATGAATGAGCAGAGGGAGATCATTTACGGAGAACGGCGGCGTGTGCTGGATGGTGAGAGCATGCGTGACGTGATCTATAAGATGATCACAGACCAGGTGGAGAATACGGTGGATGCCTGCATTTCCAATGATCAGCCCAGCGAGGAATGGGATCTGAATGAGCTGAACCAGCTGCTGGTTCCTGTGATTCCGGTGAAGCCGGTGACAAAGGCCGATGTGGAGGGAATGAAGCCCAATGAGCTGAAGCACAGGCTGAAGGAGCAGGCGGTGAAGCTGTATGAGCTGAAGGAATCTGAATTTCCGGAGCCGGAGGCAGTCCGTGAGCTGGAGCGGGTGATCCTGCTGAAGGTAATTGACCGCAAGTGGATGGATCACATTGACGATATGGATCAGCTCCGTCAGGGCATCGGACTGCAGGCTTATGGCCAGCGGGATCCGCTGGTGGAATACAAGATGAGCGGTTTTGACATGTTTGACAGTATGACTGCCAATATCCAGGAGGATACGGTGCGCCTTCTGCTTCACGTGAAGATTGAACAGAAGGTGGAGCGCGAGCAGGTGGCCAAGGTAACCGGAACCAACCGGGACGATTCTGCCCAGAAGGGGCCGGTGAAGCGGGAGAACGCCAAGATCTACCCCAATGATCCCTGTCCCTGCGGCAGCGGTAAGAAATATAAGCAGTGCTGCGGAAGACTGTAGGATACACCAGGAAGGAGGAATTTCCATATGATGGAGATTCCTCCTTCCCGCTATCGTCATAAATACGTTACAGGGGCATATATATAGAAAGGAGGGCCATGATAAGGAGATTGTATGAAACGACTGCAAAAAGCAATCCTTATAGAGTCATTCTGCCTGTGCCTGCTGGGAGGTGCGGCGGCGGCACAGTGGGAGCCCCGGGCAGTGACGGCAGAGGAGCAAAAAGGTGATTTTATCAAATGGGTAGATTTTAATGTGTCCTATGAGGCGCTGTGCGCGGCCTATCAGTGGGATATAGACACCCATGGCAGTGAGCACCCGGTCAGCTGGATTGAGCTGCTGGCCTATCTGGCGGCCAGAGACGGGGATAATTTCGGTAAGAGCAGCCTGAAGCGGATCGCAGAGACAGCCGGACAGCTGGCGGAGGGCAGCGTTACCATGGAAGAGCTGACCAGGGATTTGAGCCATTATTCCTATTATAAGGAAGCCTATACAGCAGTGCTGGGCGGCTACGTGGGGGAGTATGAGATCGAGACAGCGCCGGGCAGCGGGATCTATGAGAAGCGATATGGCTTGAAGGCATATCTTCCTCTGGCCAAAGGATTTCCATACGGGGATTATGATGATTTTGGGGTATCCCGCAGCTATGGCTACCGCAGACAGCATCTGGGCCATGATATGATGGGGCAGATCGGCACACCCGTGATTGCAGTGGAATCCGGCTATGTGGAGGCGGCAGGCTGGAACCAATATGGCGGCTGGCGGCTGGGGATCCGCAGCTTTGACGGACAGCGTTATTATTATTACGCTCATTTGCGGCAAAATTATCCTTACGCGGAAGGACTTGAGGAGGGCAGCGTGGTGACGGCAGGGGATGTGATCGGCTATATGGGACACACCGGCTACAGCACGACGGAGAATGTCAACAACATTGATGAAGTGCATCTTCATTTTGGGATCCAGCTGATTTTTGACGAATCCCAGAAGGAGGGGAATTCGGAAATCTGGATCAATCCCTATCAGCTGGTGCGGTTTTTGCGGAACAACCAGTCGGAGGCTGTAAAGGTGGAAAATTCCAGAGAATGGATACGGAGCCAAAATATGAAAGATCCGGCGGCAACCTCCTGGCAGAAGGAGAAAATGCAGAAGAATGAGGAAGAAAAAAAATAAAATTCAGTAATTTTTTTGTTGAAGTCAGGCAGACGATTTGGTACAATACTATTAGTATCCATTTTATCAGGAAGAGCAAATAAATTACAATGGAGGATAGCTTATTATGTTTGGTGGCGGAAAGCAGAAGAAAAACGAAATCCTTTGGATTTCCAATTTACAGAAAGCAGATTATGAAGGGGAATATGCGAAGGTATATCGGCGCCTGGTGAAGGGAAGAGAGCAGTTTGAGAATGTGGTAAATAAGAATATGAATGTGCTCATGCAGACCAGCGCCCTGGATTTGACCATTGGACATTATATGGAGAAGATCATACAGGTTTCCAGCGGCGTAGATGAGGCAACCGACATGATCCAGTCGGCAACGGTGGAGCTGAGTGATATTGCCGGCTCTGTCTTCAAACAGCATGAGGAATTGACCAATACGATTATTCGGGTAGCAGAGGAATCTGACAGCGTGTACCGTAATATCGAGGGCGGCCAGGAGGAGCTGACCCAGATTAAGGAGCTTTCCGGAAGGACGATTCTGGTATCCCAGGATATGCAGCGGGATATGGATGAGCTCAGCGAGGTCATCAACAAGATGAACGAGGTAATTGACGGTATCAACGCGATTTCCAGCCAGACCAACCTGCTGGCGCTGAACGCTTCCATCGAGGCAGCCAGGGCCGGTGAAGCGGGCAAGGGATTTGCAGTGGTGGCTGACGAGATCCGCAAGCTGGCGGAGGAGACCCAGAAGCTTACCGGCAATATGGGAGATTTTGTGGCTGGTATCCGTGAGGCTTCCCGGAAGAGCAATGAGAGCACCCTCAATACCATCGAATCCCTGGAGACAATGACAGAGAAGATTGGGAATGTATGGCAGAACAACGAATCCAACAAGGATAATGTGTCCAAGATCTCCGAGGGGATCAGCTCCCTTGCCTCTGTCAGTGAGGAGATTTCCAGCTCTATGGCAGAGCTGGAGAGCGAGGCAGACAGCATCCGTGAGCAGTGCGAGAAGCTGGGAAAGGATACGGGAGAGCTGACAGGCATTGAAGATAAACTGAAGGAATCTACCGAATCCATTACTACAGTAGAGACTGAGATGGATCAGGCAGCCAAGGTGATGGGTGAGATGGCTCAGGATGCGTTCTATGACCTGGGGCGGGATACATTTGCCAGCTATATTACCAAGGCAATCAATGCCCACAAGGGCTGGCTGCAGAATCTGAAGAATATGGTAGACAACCAGATCATCCTGCCGGTGCAGCTGAACGATACCAAGTGCGGGTTTGGGCATTTCTACTATGCCATGACGCCGACCTATCCGGAGATCGAGGATATCTGGAGGGAGCTTGGGCCGAAGCATAAGAGGTTCCACAACTACGGCTCCAGGATTGTGCAGGCACTGTATCAGGAGGATTATGCCGGTGCACAGCGGATCTACGAGGAAGCGAAGGATTATTCCCGCGTATTGATTTCCGATTTGGAGAAGATGGCAGAGATGCTGCAGTCATAATCGAATATACATAGGAGCAAAGAGGACTGATATCCAAGTACATCAGCCCTCTTTTTTTCGTTATGTTTTGCGGATCCAAAAGGTATCGGCCAGCAGAAGCCAATTTGCCCGAAACAGCTGCATGATCTGCCAGTAGCCTGCGCCCCGGAGCCCGTATTCCGGTATCAGGGCGAATTTTGCGGCAAGGCTCCGCACATCCTCAAACCAGACCTCGTGGGAACGGCCCTCTGCCGTGTAGGTGAAATAGGGAGACTGGGCAGTTTCGTCAAACTGTATGACTGCGTTGTTCTGTATGGCGATCTGGACGGCCTCCACATTGCCGATGGTACGGGCTTTGGACTGCCCGCGCACATAGGGCAGCGTCCAGTCGTAGCCATAGTTTGGAATGCCCAGGGACAGCTTCCCGGGGGCGATTCTGGTGACGGCATATTCCACCACCTGGCGGACCTTGTCTAAGGGGGCTACAGCCATGGGCGGGCCGTAGGTATAGCCCCACTCATAGGTCATAAGCAGTGCAAAGTCTGCTGCCTCCCCCAGCAGCCCATAATCCTTCCCCTGGTAGAGAAGGCCCTGCTGGTCATCCGAGGTCTTGGGAGCCAGGGCCACGGAGACCGGATAGCCCAGGGCATTGACTGCCTGCCGGACAGCGGCCGTGAAGGCGGCAAAGGCCTCCCGGTCCTCTGCCAGGATAAATTCAAAATCAATATCCACGCCTCGATAGCCCTTTTCCGGAAGGAGGGCTGTCAGCTCACGGATCAGCTGCCGGGTGGCAGCGGGATTGTTGATGAGCTGTGTAATCAGGTAATTGCTGAACTGACCGTCAGGGCCAAAGGGCGTCAGGGTCAGGATGGGATTGACATTTTGGGCCAGGGCAGCTTCGATGAGGGGGGCGTCCGGCAGCAGAGGCGGGACCAGAACCCCATCGGCAGTAAAGCCGTAGGAAAAGACCGGAAGCTCGGTCAGGTAGGGCAGAGTTTCCTCCAGGACGTATCGGCTGATAAAGGGATATGCATAGCCGGCTGCTGCCACAGAGCGGCCGGTATTACGGGAAGGGCCAATGGATAAAAGCAGCGCCTGGCCCACTGCCAGGCGGTAGGGATAAGGAAGCTGATTGGCATAGATCAGAGAATCCACAGGGGTACCGGTTTCTCTTGCAATGGAATCTACGGTATCACCGGGACGAACGATATACAGTTCCATGGGAGCATCCTTTTTTATTTAAAATATGAAGAAGGAAGAGAATTGGTGTGAAGGATTGCAGCCACTTACCATCCTTTTTTGATGACATGCTGGCCAAAACGCTCCTGCAGCGCTTCCAGGGTCCGGTCTGCCCGAATCTCCTTCTGTGTGCGGGGAAGCTCAAAGAGATTCATCTGGACCGGCTCCTCCGCCTCCGCCAGCTTGGAGGTGCGCACACCCAGAAGACGGATGGGCTCCCGGCTCCACAGCTCGTCAAAAAGCCGGCAGGCGGCTTCATAGAGCTTTTTGCCGTCGCAGGTAGCCTGGGGAAGCTGCATTTGGTGGGATACCTTCACAAAGGTAGCGTATTTTAGCTCCACACTGACCATTTTGGCCAGCAGTCCGTGACGCTTAAGCCGCCCGGCCACCTGGCTGGACAGGGACAGAAGGATGGGGAGGGCTTCCTGGCGTGTGGTGAGATCCCTGGGAAGCGTGGTGGAGTTGCCGACACATTTTGCGTCTGCAGCCTCTGTGAGAACCAGGGTATTGTCAATGCCATTGGCATATTCCCAGATCAGCTGCCCATGGCTTTTCATATGGCTGGTTACTATCTGGCGGTCCATGAGGGCTAGGTCGCCAATGGTGTGGATGTCCAGCTTTTTGAGGGCAGCGGCAGAGGATTTCCCTACCATATAGAGCTCGCTGACAGGCAGCGGCCACATTTTTGTCCGGATCTCCTGGGGGAACAGGGTGTGCACTTTATTGGGCTTCTCAAAGTCAGAGGCCATCTTTGCCAGCAGCCGGTTGGTGGAGATGCCGATATTTACCGTGAAGCCAAAGGTATGGTATATGGTATCCTTAATCAGGGATGCAGCGGCAATGGGGGAGTCATAGCGGGTCTGATATTCCGTAAAATCCATAAAGCATTCGTCAATGCTGACCTGCTCAATGCAGGGGCAGAAGGTTCCCAAAAGCTCCATCAGCTCCCTGCTGCGCCGGGCGTAGAGGGTCCGGTCCGGCGGGACGCTGGTCAGGGAGGGACATTTGCTTCGGGCATGAGAAACAGGCTCACCGGTACGGATACCGTAAGCCTTTGCGGGAAGGGATTTGGCCAGAACAATGCCATGGCGGCTGGCAATGTCCCCGCCGATGATGGCCGGGATCTCTCTAAGATCCACGGTTTCGCCCTTTTCCAATAAATCTACTGCCGTCCAGCTTAGGTAGGCAGAATTGACATCAATGTGAAGGATTAATCGTTCCATAGTAAAAGTATACCATATTTAGTTGTTTTTGTCTTTTAAATAAGAAAAAATCACCAAATATTGTAAAAGGGTTTGACAATGCTTTAGCACAGTGATAAACTGAATTTAGTTGTAATAGCGAGAGATGAGGTGAAGAGCATGACAGAACAACAAATGAACATCAACAAAGTACGTGCATCCGTTCTTCAGCAGCTGGGAAGTAAGGTCATGATTCAACTGGACCGGGGGAGACACCGGGTAGATGTACAGAAGGGCATTATCCAGGGAGCTTACCCCTGTGTATTCACGGTTCTTGTCAATGACGAGGAGCAGGAGAATCCCCCTCAGCTGTTATCCTTCAGCTATGCGGATATTTTGACAAAAGATATACGAATGAAATTGTGTTAATAGGAATAAAACTCTTCCTTCCGGAATAGAATGAAACAAAGTTTCCGGATGGGAGAGTTTTTTCTTGTGGAATTAACAAAAAAGTACATACATCAGGACTGCCAGAAGGGCAGGGCATTTAGCCAAATTACATTGGATGATGATTTTAATGTGCCGGACAGTAAGCCGGATGTGATCCGTTTGATTCAGGAGCGGGGCGAGATCAAGCTGGAGGAGACGACCCTCACGGCTGGTCATATCTGGCTCAAGGGTGTGCTGAGATTCCAGATCCTGTATCGCAGCGACAGTGAGGAGCACAAGGTTGACAGCTTCAGCGGAGAGATTCCCTTTCAGGAGAGTCTGGCCATTGACAGCATTGACGAGTATGACACGGCCAGAGTGCGCTGGCAGGTGGAGGATCTGTCGGTAAGCATGATCAATTCCCGCAAGCTCAGTGTGCGGGCTCTGGTACAGCTTCTGGCTGCGGTGGATGAGCTGCAGGAGGTGGAGGCTGCCGTGGGCGCACAGGCGGAAGAGGGAATGGAGACACTGGAGAAGACCCACACGATCTTGCAGCTGACAGAGGCCAGAAAGGATACCTGGCGTTACAAGGAGGAGATCATGCTTCCCTCCAACAAGCCCAATATCCGGCAGGTACTTTGGAAAAGCGTGCAGCTGCGGGGGGTGGAGACGCGTCTTTCCGAAAATCAGATTGCCATCAAGGGCGAGGCCATGGTATTTGTGCTGTATCTGGGAGAGGAGGAGGAAGGCCGCCTGGAATGGCTGGAAACCTCCCTGCCCTTTACGGGTGCCGTGGAGTGCGGCGGGGCCAACGAGGATCAGCTTCTGGATCTGTCCCATGCTGTTGCGGCCGTGGAGCTGGAGCCCAAGCCGGACTATGACGGGGAGGAGCGGATGCTTCATCTGGAGCTGGTGCTGGATCTTGATATCCGCATTTATCAGGAGGAGCAGATACAGCTTTTGGAGGATGTATACAGCATCCACAGCCAGCTTCTGCCGGAGTTTGTCCCCACGGTATTTGAGCGCCTGCTTATGAAAAATGCATCAAAATGCAAGGTGTCCCAGCGGGTGGCTGTTGGGGAGAACCAGGAGGGGATCCTGCAGCTGTGTACCGGAGAGGGGGCCGTGGCCATTGATCAGGTGGAGGTTACACAGGACGGACTGGTGGTAGAGGGAACGCTGGCTGTGCAGATCCTGTATATTACGGCGGACGACCGCATGCCCTTGTCCTCCCTGCGGGAGACAATTCCTTTCCATCACATGGTGGAGGCGCCGGGAATGACTCCCCAGTGTAGATATCAGCTGGAATGCTCCTTGGAGCAGATGACAACCGTGATGCTGGAGGGAACCCAGGTGGAGGTGAAGGCAGTCATCGGGCTTTCTGCCATTGTATTTGAGCAGAACCCGGCCCAGCGGCTGGTGAATGTTGGGGAGGAGCCCCTGAACCTGGAACAGCTCCAGGAGAGCCCGGGGATCATCGGCTATATCGGAAGGGCCGGGGACCGCCTGTGGGATATTGCAAAGGAAAATTATACCACCATATCAGATATTAAGGAAACCAATCATCTCGCCGATGATATCTTAAAGGGCGGCGAAAAAATTCTGATCATAAAAAAGGTAGGGTAAAAACCCCGAATAAAGGCGAAAAAACAGGGAAAAAACCCCAGATAACGGTTGCCACGGGAGTATATAGATGTTATACTAAATCTACTACGCATGCAATATTTGGAGGGTAACATGAGATACGCAGATAAAAATAAATCTAAAAAACCCGATAGGGAAGCTTTATCATGGAAGAGGAGACGGAGGCGCCTGTGCCAGATCAGCCTGCTGTTGGCCTTGCTGATGGGATTGAGCCAGGGGGCGCAGGTAGCTGCCGAAACCATCAAGAATGCCAATGATAAAAAAAATGAAGCCCAGAACGAGCTGGACTCGGTAAATCAGAACATCAACCAGATCCAGGCCAGGCAGGGGGAGCTTCAGAATGAGATCAATGCGCTGGATGCGGAGCTTGTACAGGTAATCCTTAGCCTGAACATTCTGGAGGTTGACCTGCAGAACAAGGAGGCAGAGCTGGCACAGCGGGAGGAGGAGCTGGCTCAGGCCCAGGCAGACGAGGAAGCGCAGTACCAGGCCATGAAGAAGCGGATCCGCTTTATGTATGAGCGGGGGGACACGGCTGTCCTCACAGCGATCCTGGAGTCCAAAAGCATTACGGAGCTTCTGAACCGGGTGGAATATTACAATGAGGTTTACGACTATGACAGGGAGCTTCTGGTAACCTATCAGAATATTAAGCTTCAGGTGGCGGAGCTCAAGACCCAGGTGGAGTACGAGATTGCAGAGATGGAGGAGCTTCAGGCCAATTTCCAGGAGGAACAGCTTCGCTATGAGGCCATGCTGGAGGAGAAGCGGGGGCAGATGGCGGACTTTGACACAAAGCTGGCGACTGCCCATGACCTGGCTGCCCAGTATCAGGAAACCATCAAGGAGCAGAACGATATCATCCGCAAGGAAGAGAAGCGTTTGGAGGAGGAGCGCAAGAAGAAAGAGGAGGAGGAGAAGAGGAAAAGAGAGCAGGAGGCTCTTGCAGCTGCTAATAGCAATAAGAACAATAATCAATCAAATGACAGCGCTTCCAACAACAATACCTCCAGCAATAATAGCGCAAATAATAATACTTCCAACAACAATACTACAAACAATACGGATAAAGGCAGCAATACGAATACCGGCGCGAATGGAGATAATAACAACCAGGGAAATACCGGCAGTAATTCCAATGGAAATGATTCCAATACCGGCTCGGAGGGGAACAATGATAAGAAGCCGGATGAGAGCGGCGGTAAGAACCCGCCCTTTACCACCGGTGTCAGCGGCAGTGACGTGGTAAGCTATGCCTGTCAGTATATCGGCAATCCCTATGTGTACGGCGGTACAGATATCAACAATGGAATTGACTGCAGCGCCTTTGTGCAGCAGGTATTCGGCCATTTTGGGATCAAGCTGCCCCGCGTCTCCTATGACCAGATCAATTCCGGCAAGGAGGTCAGCTATGAAAATGCCCAGGCAGGGGATATTATCTGCTACAGCGGCCATGTAGCCATCTACATGGGCAACGGGCAGATTGTACATGCCAGCAATTCGGCGCCTTATCCTGCAGGCGGCATCAAGACGGGGAGTGCAACCTACCGGACGATCCTGTCAGTAAGGCGCGTGCTGTAGAAGACGGCGCAGAAGTATCAGAGCAGAAGTGCATGGCGTATGTCAGAAACATCAGAGCAGAAGTGCATGGCGTATTATGTCAGAAACATCAGAGCAGAAGTGCATGGCGTATTATGTCAGAAGTATCAGAGCAGAAGTACATAGAAGGAAAGGGAGAAAAATGGAACGGTCGCCCTTAACAACACTGTGCTATATCCAGCAAAGGGACAAGTACCTGATGCTCCATCGCACAGTGAAGAAACATGATGTGAATAAGGATAAATGGATTGGCGTAGGCGGCCATTTCGAGGCTGGGGAGAGCCCGGAGGACTGCCTTCTGCGGGAGGTGAAGGAGGAGACGGGACTGACGCTGTTAAGCTGGCGGTTCCGCGGGATGGTGACCTTTATCTGCGACGACTATCCCATCGAATATATGTGCCTCTACACGTCAGAGGAGTTTGAGGGACAACTGAAGGACTGCGAGGAAGGCCGGCTGGAGTGGGTGGAACAGTCCCGCATCGAAGAGCTTAAGCTGTGGGAGGGGGACAAGATTTTCTTCCGGCTGCTGTGGGAGGAGGCCCCATTTTTCTCATTGAAGCTGGTGTATGAGAAGGGCGTGCTTCTGGAGGCAGTTCTGGATGGAAAGAGGATCCGGTAAACGGATCCTTTTTTTCTTGACAATACAACTATGAATGTAGTATAATAGTTATAAATAACTACAGAAGGGACAGGGAGAAAATGAATTTTGAGATGGAAGAGGACAGGGATCTTACTGCGTGTGAGGCTGTGATTATGAAAGCAGTCTGGGAGGCAGAGGAGGATCTCTCTGTTATGGAGCTTCGGCAGATCCTGCGGAACCGTTTTGGCAAGGATTATGCCCCTACTACCGTGCGAACTTTCCTGGTGATGCTTTCGGACAAGGGCTTTGTCAGAACCTACCGGATTAAGAAGAATGCTTATGTACACGCCTTGAAGGATGAGAAGGCATACAAGGCAGCACAGCTGCAGAAGCAGGCGGATTTCTGGTATAACGGCAGTGCTGCCGACCTGATCTGTACGATGTTTCAGGCATCGACGCTCTCCAGGGAAGAGCGGGATAAAATAAGAGGATATTTGGATGATTGGGATCACGAGTTGGATGTATAAATTTTTAGGAGCTCTGCTATTTACTACCATGACAGGCAGCATTGCACTGATGCTCTGGGATGCCTTTGGACGCCGCCTGGAGGAATATGGGTATTTCCGGTGGTATTGCGCCGGACTGAGGATGGTGGCTGTGCTGTTTCTCTTTCCGGCTATTTATGCGGTGGAGGCATGCTGTCCAAAGCTTAGCAGGTGTTTTGGGATTTTTCTCGCAGCCGCGCCGGAGTTTCCCAGTGCCTGGCTTGTGCTCTTTGTGCTGTGGGCAAGTGGCGCCCTGGCGATGTGTGTATTTTGGGCGTCAGGCATATGGGCTCCATGGTTGGAACAAACGGAATTTTCCCTGCGAAGTCTGGAAACAGCAGTTGTTTGAAGACACCTGCACAGAGCTTGGGATTCCTGCGGGCAGGATCCGGCTGTACCAGAACTATCAGGCGGAAACAGCGGAATTTATGGGGCTGATCCGCTGCCGGGTGGTGATTCCGGTGGGACAGTATGCCCAGGGGGAGCTATGGACGGTGTTCCTCCACGAGCTGACTCACTACAAGCAGGGGGATATTTTTTGGAAATATCTTGCGGTGCTGGTGGTTGTGACACAGTATTTTAATCCCCTGGCCTGGCAGCTGAGCCGCTTTGTGAGCCAGTGGAGCGAATATGCCTGCGACCAACGGGCCTGTGTCTGGGAGGATAGCCCCATTGTCTATTTTCGTCATATCCTTGATATGGAGGAACGGGCAGCTTTCGGAAGGGTAGTGTTTACATCTTATCTGGCAAAGGGGCAACGCGAACTGATGAAGCGGGTGGAGCATATGAAGCGGTTAAGCCGCACAAAGCAAAAACCGGTGGGGATGGCAGTGCTGACGGTATGTGTGCTGGTGCTGTCGGAGTCAAGACGGATATCCGGTATCTATGGTGGCTTGGCCGGGGCAGCCGGTGAGACAGAGGAAGCGGCGGGGCTGCCTGTGGAGCCTGTGGAGCTTCAGATGGATGACGGAGTATCTGACAATTACCAGGTGGTATACGGCCAGATGCGGAATATTGAATGGTCTGTGGAGAACATCTGGTGGACAGTGGAGGGAAAGACCATGTTGCTGACAGAAGTATTTTCGGCCCAGGAGGAACAGACCCTTCATTTGTCTTTTCGTCAGAGTGATGGGGAGATGTTACTTAAGAACGGGGTGATCATGCCTTCCGAGCGCAGAGCTTATTTTACAGAGCGGGTTGGGCTCGGTTGGGATATCCCGGTTTCGGAGCTGGAGGGAGCCGGAGATTACCGTTTTTTTATTCAGAACGACTATGAAGCTTCTGTGGAAGTATACGGGCTCTGCGGCCTGGGAGAAAGGGCAGAGTGATGGAGTATCAGGGCTTGAGAAATGTGAAGCTAAGGAGGAGAAAAGGATGTTTGGAATAAGGATGAAGCGGATACTTGGCAGCCGTGTATTCTGGGGAACTGTGGTTCTGTATGCAGCTATCATGGTAGCCGGAGCCTGGGAGGATCTGCTGGCAGCCAGGGACAACCCTTCGGTATCGCTTCCGTATCTGTATGTAGTAACAACTACAGTGGGCATTGCCCATGTGCTGATTCCCATTGTTACATTGATCCCCTTTGCGTTCTTTTATGTGGAGGAGTTGGAAAAGAAAAGCATCTATTATAACTTGATCCGCTGCAGCAAGCGTTCCTATTATCTGTCTAATGCATTTGCAGCGATCCTGTCCTGCGTGCTGGTATTCGCGGGGGCCCTGTGCCTGTATTTGCTGGCTGGAGTGGCCTGCGGGGCAGGGTTTTATCACGGCGCCGGACTTTTGAGCTGTTATGAAGGGAGCTGTTTTGAACCATGGTTTTATACAGAACAGCTGTGGAGGCTTTTGGCGGTCAATATCCTTTTATTTCTGACAGCTTCGGTGCCCTGGGGGTTACTGTGCCTGGCAGTTTCGATACTCAGCAAAAACAAATATATTGTCATTGCATTTCCCTTTATCCTGGAACAGCTGTTTTCCTATGGTGTTTATCGAAGCCCTGTCCCTGTACATGGGTGTGGAGTTGCTCTATACGGCCTGCTGGCTTCCGGGAAGCTGGAAGATGTACAGGCGCAGCAATTGGTATTTCGGCCAGGGCTTTCCGGCGGCAGCAGCGGTTTTGCAGGTTGCTGTGATGGGGGCCTGCTGGCGGTGGGGCTGGCGGGTATTTAACAGGAGGAGATGGGAGATTGGGGGGAGTATCTCCGGGTTCTCTCAATATATGTCCGGGGAGAAGAATCAGAGGAACCTGGCAGCCATCAATATAAGGATTTCCCGGGAGAAGGAGCAGTTTGGAGAAGTTGCGGGGAAACAGGCATAATAAGGACAGATCCCTCATACATTGTAAAAAAAGCATGTATGAGGGATTTTCTTGAAAGGATACATAGAAGAACGGGCAATTGCGATTGCAAATTACATTATTGAAGAAAATGCCACTGTCCGGCAGACGGCCAGGAAATTCGGGATAAGCAAGAGTACGGTGCACAAGGACGTAACAGAGCGCCTTGCCCAGGTCAGCCCTGCACTGGCGGCGGAGGCCAGAAAGGTGCTGGATGTCAACAAGTCGGAACGCCATATCCGGGGCGGCCTTGCCACCAGAGAGAAATATCTGCATCAACACGGATAGGGAGGAGGTTTTGTAAAATTGAATCCATGAGAGCCATCGGTATTCCTGCCAGCAATGAGCCAAGTGACTGCCTGCAGTCATTTGGCAGCTGCCGTGAGAGTCAAATACCCCGCCCTTTGGGACGCTTCAGGATGGATGCCCCGTTGCTTGCAGCGGGGTTTTTGACTGCCAGAAATTGTGAATCGACCAAGTTACTTTTCACGGGTCAGGAATGCGCACTAGAGCGTGTTTGAAAATTGCTTTCTGGCAGCTGTGCGTTACACGTTGTGGGAG
>CAJUQB010000008.1:44459-81419 GCA_910588285.1 uncultured Lachnospiraceae bacterium | reverse complement strand
GGGAGGCAGAGGAAGCGCGGATATTGGGGGTGGGGATTTCCCTGCCGGGGATTATTAACCAGCGGGAACGGCTTCTGGTCAGATCCCATGCGCTGCAGCTGGAAAACTACAGCCTGAAGGTAATGGAACAGCTGTTGGCAATGCCGGTATATTTTGAAAACGATGCAAATGCTGCCATGCTGGCGGAAAATCTTCAAAAATGGAAAAACGCCATATATTTGTCGCTGAACCATACGCTGGGCGGAGCTGTCTGTATTGACGGAACGCTTTTTACCGGGCAGAACCGCAAGGCCGGCGAATTTGGCCATATGATCCAGGTGCCGGACGGGAAACCCTGCTATTGCGGCAAACGCGGTTGTGTGGACGCATATTGTGCGGCCAGTGTATTGACACAGGGAGGGACAATCCGGTTGGAGGATTTTATGGAAGGGCTCCCCAAGGACCCCGGGAAGGCCAGGCTCTGGGAAGAATACCTGGATCATCTGGCGCTGCTGATTTCCAACATCAGGATGTCCTTTGATGCGGATATTATCCTGGGAGGCGATGTGGGAGGCTACCTGCCGGAATATATGCTGAAGCTGGGGCAGAAGCTGTTTCAATATAATCTTTTTGACGGGGATCTGAGCTATCTGAAAAACTGTTCTTACCGGAAGGAGGCTTCCGCTGTCGGCGTGGCAAAGCATTTTTTGCGCAGCCTGATCGAGGAAGTGTCATAGGGGGCAAAATCCCTTTTGCCCCCGCTATCATAAAATAGAAAAGGTGTAAAGAGGATATAGGGTGCAGCCAAAGGCCTGATTCAGAGGGCATTCTGGCTGCACCTTGTTTTTTGTGCAGAATCTATAAAAATGGGAGAGAGGAATTGGTAAAAAAGGATAAAATAAAAAATTCGATTGACTTTTCCTTAAAATTCTGTAATAATTTAGCTACTTTAATAAAACGTTTAATAAAACAACATAAGAAAGGTGGAGAAAAACATGTTACAGCAGATTATGACAAAACCAGGGGAGATCGTATTTCAGGAAGTACCGGTTCCGAAGCTTGCAGAAGGGCAGGTTCTGGTGAAGATTCGGAAGATCGGTATCTGCGGATCCGATATCCATGTATATCACGGAGAGCATCCCTTTACCTCTTATCCGGTGACCCAGGGACATGAGGTGTCCGGTGAGATTGCAGAGCTTGGAGAGGGGGTGGAGGGATTCCGTGTCGGACAGAAGGTTACCATTGAGCCCCAGGTGTATTGCGGCCATTGTTATCCCTGCCGTCATGGAAAATACAATCTCTGCGAGGAGCTGAAGGTGATGGGCTTCCAGACAACGGGGACAGCATCCGAGTATTTTGCTGTGGATGCCTCCAAGATCACGCCTATTCCGGAGGAGATGTCCTATGAGGAGGGAGCTATGATCGAGCCGCTGGCTGTTGCTGTCCATGGTGTGAAGCAGATGGGAGACATCACAGGGATGCATGTGGCAGTGCTGGGGGCAGGACCCATCGGAAACCTGGTTGCCCAGGCGGCAAAGGGGATGGGAGCAGCCAGGGTTATGATTACGGATGTCAGCGACCTGCGGCTGAAGAAGGCAGAGGAATGCGGGATTGATGTCTGTGTAAATACCAGGGAGAAGGATTTTGGGGAAGCCCTGGTGGAAGCATTCGGCCCGGATAAGGCGGATGTGATTTATGACTGCGCCGGGAATAATATCACCATGGGCCAGGCCATTTCCCATGCCAGGAAGGGCAGTGTAATTGTCCTGGTTGCCGTATTTGCCGGGATGGCGCAGATTGATCTTGCAGTGGCGAACGATCATGAGCTGGATATTAAGAGTACCATGATGTACCGCCATGAGGACTATCTGGAGGGGATACGCCTGGTGAAGGAGGGGCGTGTGCAGCTTAAGCCTCTGATCTCCAAAACCTTTGGGTTTCGGGATTACATAAAGGCATATCAGTATATTGACGAGAACCGGGAGACTACCATGAAAGTGATCGTGAACGTGCAGGAGTAGGAGGAGAGCATGGAGAAGAAGGCTGTAAATGACAAGGTGCCCCTGATCAGTAAGATTGCATATGGCTTTGGGGATGTGGGATGTAATTTTAGCTGGATGTTTGTGAGCAATTTTCTGATGATCTTTTATACCGATGTATTTGGGATCAGCATGGCGGCTGTATCCGGGCTGATGCTGTTTTCGCGGTTCTGGGATGCCATCAACGATCCGGTGATCGGCGGGCTCACCGATAAGACAAAATCCCGCTGGGGGCGTTACAGGCCGTGGCTGCTGTTTGCAGCCCCCATCACGGCGGTGGTTCTGGCCTTAACCTTCTGGGCCCATCCGGGCTGGCCGGGGACAGCGAAGATTATCTATATGGTGATCACCTACTGCCTGCTGGTGCTGGGCTATACCTGTGTGAACATTCCCTACGGAACCCTGTGCGGCGCTATGACCCAGAGTATTGATGAGAGAGCCAAAATCAACACCTCCCGCTCAGTGGCGGCCATGATTGCCATTGGGATTATCAATATCATTACAGTGCCGCTGGTGTCTGCCTTTGGGAAAAGCAGCGCGAAAACAGGATATCTGTCTGTAGCTGTTCTTTATGGCTGTATTTTTGCAGCCTGCCATTTCTTCTGTTTTGCAAAGACAAAAGAGCGGGTACAGATGCCGGAAAAAGAAAAGATTTCACTCAAGGTACAGCTTGGGGCAGTACTGAAAAACCGTCCCTACCTTCTGGCCCTGGCAGGCCAGGTGCTCTTTGGCTTTACGCTGTATGGAAGAAATGCGGACGTTCTTTATTATTTTACATATGTGGAGGGCAATGCCTCTTACTATACGACATACTCCATGTGCATCATTGTTCCTTCCATTATCGGCGCGGCCTGCTTTCAGCCGGTGTTTCGCAAAACAAATAACAAGGGGCGTGCAGCATCTATTTTTGCTTTGCTGACCGGCTGTTCCATGCTGCTGCTGTATATGTTCAGCGTCCGGGAAAATCCGGCTGCATTTTATATCCTTTCCGGATTGACACAGTTCTTTTTTTCCGGATTTAATACGGCAATCTATGCCATTATACCGGATTGTGCGGAATATGGACAATGGAAGACCGGGCTTCGCAACGATGGGTTCCAATATGCGTTTATTTCCCTGGGAAATAAGGTCGGAATGGCTCTGGGAACGGCGCTGCTGGCCGGAATGCTGGGCAGATTTGGCTATGTGGCGAACCAGCCCCAGAACGAAGCGGTGGTAATGGTCATGAAGCATGCGTTTACTACAGTGCCAGGGGTGCTTTGGATTGTGACGGCAGCGGTATTGTTTTTCTACCGGCTGAACCGGACCCGCTATAATGAGATTGTGGAGGAGCTGAAAAGCGGGAATCCCTGAACCTTCATAACAAAAATAAGCCTTTCCGAGACATTGTGCTTATGTTTTGGCTGCAAACGGCCGAAACATGTTACAAGAAGAGAAAAGAGGGAAGGGCTTATGAACGTATCAAAAAATAATATGAATATGTTTTCTGTGTTCAGCCAGCGGTTTGGGCAGAGCAGTATGATGAAAAGCACCAGGGAGAAGCTGCAGCGGCAGGAGAAGGCCCAGAGCCAGATTGAATATTGGGAGGGGCAGAAGGAGAGCCTGAAGGAGATGGAGTGCGATACGGTGGAGGAGATCGCCAAGAAGCTTGAGAAGTTCCATTCCTATGAGGATCAGATTGCAGCGGTGAAGCAGGCCTATAATTTTGAGCAGATGCATCACGTGCTGGATGAGGCCCAGGAGCAGGGCGAAAAGATTGCCGAGGCTGCGGACAAGACGAAGCCGAAGACCGAGGAGGAGAGGAAGAAGGAGGCCGCAGAGGAGGCCGCCGGAACCGAGGATACAGGCGGCGTTCTTGGGGATATGCTGGACGAGATGACAGAGAATCTGGAGGAGTTGACAGAAGCGCTTGCGGAAGAGCTGCCAGAAGCGCTTGCGGAGGAGCTGCCAGAAATGCTTGCGGAAGAGCTGCCGGAGGAGCTGCCAGAAGCACTTGCGGAAGAGCTGCCGGAGGAGCTGTCAGAAGCGCTTGCGGAGGAGCTTCCGGATGCACTTGTTCAGAGTGTGGCAGGGGAGCCTGCCCGGCACGGGACAGAGGAATCCGCATCAAAGCTGCCGGAGGAGTCCCAGCAGGACATCGCGGGGGAGGAGCAGCTCCCTGAGCGTCAGGCACAGAAGCTGGTCAGGGAGCATCAGCGTTATCAGGAGCTGGCTAGGGAATACGCGAATATGGCCAGCGACAGAGAGGACGAAAGGAGGGCGCAATTTGATTACCGGATGTGACAGGGGACCGGGCGGACTTAGAAAAATGTATGAGAGGTATGCGCTGCGGACTGTCTGCGGCGCCAAGGAAGAAGAGGAGAGCTGGTGGGACAAACGGCAGAAGCGGATGAAAAAGCTTCTGAAGGAGCAGACGGAGCAGGCGATTGCCCGCCATAAGGCGGAGCAGCAGTGCTGGCTGGAGAGCAGCAGTGCCAGCAGCCTGCGCCTCCAGGAGTTTTTGCAGAATGGGGAGAGTCACAGCCCGGAGGCGATGGAGCCGGACACGAATGTGGCAGTGGCTACCTATGAGAATCTGATGGCGTTGTTTACGCGGGATTATGAGAAATAGAAGTAACGTTTATCGGCTGGAGGAAAAGCAGGCGGTATTCGATTGCCAGGAGCGGCCTTGAGGCTGTGAATAGCAACGAATGCCGCCTGCTTTGCATGAAAAGGTAATCTATGCATTGTATTCTTTTCCAAATAGAGGTATACTGATAAAAGGAAGGGGGAGAGATACGATGCGGATTGGAATCATAGGGCCGGGGACAATTGCAGAGCGTTTTGTGCGGGCCTGCGGATCGGTGAAGGAGGTTACGGTATATGCGGTAGCATCCTCCAGCAGAGAACGGGCGGAAGCCTTTGCGGAAAAATACCATATCCCATATGTGCCGGGAAGCTATCAGGAGCTGTGGGAGCTTGCAGATATTGACGCAGTGTATATTGCAACGGTCAATTCCATGCATTATGAGCAGGCCAGGGCAGCCCTTGAGGCCGGCAAGGCGGTACTGTGTGAGAAGCCTATGTGCATGAGCCTGGAACAGACCCGGGAGCTGATAGACACGGCCAGGAGGAAGCAGGTATTGCTGATGGAGGGAATGTGGACGGCAGCTCTGCCCTGTATTCAGAAGGCCAGGCGATGGATTGAGACAGGAAGGATCGGGACAGTGAATTACCTGGACAGCTGCTTTTCTTTTTTTCAAACCAAAGAAGAAAACAGCCGGCTGTTTGCACCGGAGCTGGGAGGCGGAGGCCTTTTGGATGTTGGAATTTACTGTCTTGCTTTTTCTATGCTGATGATGGGCCAAAAGCCCATATCCTGCAAAAGCAGCCTTAAGATCGGAAATACCGGGGTAGACGAGATGGGTGCGGCATTGCTTCAATTTGCAGATGGAGCCGTTGCGAACTGTGTTTTTGGCATTCAGGGGCAGGCAGAGCCGGATGCCCATATTTATGGCAGCAGAGGCCGGATTTACCTGCAGCTGTTTTTTGGCTGCCGCAGGGCAGAGCTATTGGATCCGGCAGGGAATGTGCTGGAGGTGTTTGAGGATTCCCAGGAGGAGGGCTTTGTACATGAGATCTGTGCCTTTTATGATGCCTGGAGAAAGAAAAAAACAGAGACAGAGGAGGCTGCCCATCAGCTGAGCCTGGATTGTGCAGAGCTGATGGATCAGATCCGTCTGGATTGTACGGAGTAGATGGAGCAGTTTCGGCAAGGAGGCAGGGAGCGTGGGATATGACGAAGGGCTGATCTATGAGATTCTGTCTGCAGTGGAGGAGATTCCCAAGGGAAGGGTAGCCAGCTACGGCCAGATTGCCAAGCTGATCGGGCGTGATAAAAATGCCCGTCTGGTGGGACGGGTTCTCGGCATGGCAGAGTATTACGGGCAGTATCCCTGCCACCGGGTGGTGAACCATGCCGGGAGGATTGCACCGGGCTGGCGGGAGCAGCGCTTTTTGCTGGAGGCAGAGGGCGTGGAATTTAAGGACGAGCTCCATGTGAATATGAAGGAATACCAGTGGGATCCATGAGGGGCCAGCCTGCGGCTGGATTTGACTATCATTTAGGAACAGAAACGGAGGATTTGTGAAATGAAAGTATTGGTATATCGAAAATGCAGTACCTGCCAGAAGGCATTGAAGTGGCTGGAAGAGCATCAGATTCCTTTTGAGGAACGTCCCATTGTGGAGGAGCATCCCACAGAGGCAGAGCTGAAGGAATGGTATCAGAAAAGCGGCCTGCCCCTGAAGCGGTTTTTCAATACCAGCGGGCTGCTCTATAAGAGCATGAGCCTGAAGGACAGGCTGCCGGAAATGTCTGAGGAGGAGCAGCTGAAGCTGCTGGCTACGGACGGGATGCTGGTGAAGCGCCCTCTGGTGGTAGGTGAGGATTTTGTGATGACAGGATTTAAAGAGCCCGAGTGGAGCGAGCGGCTGCTTCCCAATCAGTGATGAGCAGACAATATTCTGATCGGGCAGGAACGCTGCTGATGGTGCTCTAAAAGAGAGCATGATTCATAAAAGAAAGCAGGCAGAAAACATATGAGTTTACAAAGTGGAAAAAAGCTGGATATGCTTCATGGCAGCATGGCAGATAAGATCCTTATATTCGCGCTGCCATTGGCAGCCAGCAGTATCCTGCAGCAGCTGTTCAATGCGGTGGACGTGGCTGTGGTGGGGCGGTTTGCAAGCAGCCAGGCCCAGGCGGCGGTAGGGAGCAACGGGCCGCTCATCAATCTGCTGCTGAATCTGTTCATCGGAATTTCCGTGGGGGCCAATGTGGTGATTGCCAATTACATTGGCCGGGGAGAACAGAAGCGGATTCGGAATGCAGTGCATACCGCAATGCTGGTGGCATCCATCAGCGGTATTTTCTTGTTGTTTTTGGGGATTTTTGTGGCGCGCCCGCTGCTGACCCTGATGAATACGCCGGAGGATGTCATTGAGTATGCGGTGGTTTATCTGAGGATTTATTTCCTGGGAATGCCCTTTATCATGATTTATAATTTCGGGGCAGCGATTCTGCGGAGCATGGGGGATACCAAGAGGCCCTTGTACTGCCTGATTCTGTCAGGCGTGGTCAATGCAGCCCTGAACCTGCTGCTGGTGATCCGGTTCCATATGGACGCTGCGGGCGTTGGAATTGCTACTGTGGCGGCGAATATCATCAATGCGGTTTTGGTGCTGTATTTTCTGCTGCATGAGCAGGAGCCCTTTCGCCTGGAGCCGGGAAAGCTCAAAATCCATAAGCAGGAGTTTTTCTACATGCTGCGGATTGGCATCCCGGCGGGTCTGCAGTCCATGGTATTTTCCTTTGCAAATGTATGTATCCAGTCTGTCCTAAACGGATATGGCTCCGATGCGGTGGCAGGCTCTGCGGTTGCATTGAATTTTGAATACTTTTCTTACTTTGTGGTATCAGCCTTTAACCAGGCCACGGTGACCTTTACCAGCCAGAATTACGGGGCCGGGCAGTATGACAGGTGCAGGAAGGTCTATCGTCTGGCCATGACCATGAGTGTACTGGCCAGCGGGGCCCTGAGCCTAAGCTTTTTAGGGGGGCGGAGATTTTTCATTTCGCTGTTTACGGACACGCCGGCAGTGGCGGAGTATGCGGCCCAGCGTATGCTGCGGCTGATGGCATGGTATTTTATCCTCAATTCCTATGAGATCAGCGGCTCTGCGCTGCGGGGGCTCGGATATTCTATGACGCCGGCAGTCATTACCGTATTTGGAACCTGTGTGCTGCGGCTGGTCTGGGCATTCACCGTGTGCAAACGGTTTACCGGCTTTGGAATGCTGATGAATGTGTATCCGCTGTCCTGGATCGTGACAGGGATCGCCATGGTGGCGGCCTATCTGGTGATCCGGCAAAAGGCCCTGAAGCGTGTTTGAAAAATCAATATTGGAATTGGAACGGCAGGAGTAGAATAGATATTAATTTTTGGGAGGTATTACATATGCAGAATGAAATCAAAAAGCCCCTCCGTCTTCTGGACGGGCAGGGCCACATTACGGAGCCGGGCTGGGCGCGCCAGCTGTTTTGGACCTATGACAGAAAGGACATCCATGCGCCGAAATGGCGTATCAAGGAATGGGATTATTATTTGGTTACCAATGATTCCTACGGCGTGGCATTTACCATTTCCGACCTTGGATATCTTGGAATGGTCAGTGTGTCTTTTTTGAATTTCCAGGAGGATTGGTCCCACACAGAGACGATCCTGACGCCCTTTCCATTGGGAAAATACAGGCTGGGGACCCATTCCGATGAGGGAAACGCCCAGTTTTGCAATAAGAAGCTAAAGCTGAAATACAGAACAGAGCAGGGAAAGCGGACGCTGACCTGCCAGTTTAAGGATTTTTACCAGGGGCAGGAGCTTCGGGTGAAGCTTACGCTCCTGCAGCCGGCCATGGATACCATGTGCATTGCCACACCGTGGAAGGAGAAGCCCACAGCATTTTATTACAACCAGAAGATCAACTGTATGCCGGCTTTTGGAAAAGCTATTTTGGGGGACAAGGCGTATGTGTTTCAAAAGGGGCGGGATTTTGGCGTCCTGGATTGGGGCCGGGGGGTCTGGACCTACGACAATACCTGGTACTGGGGAACCGGCAGCGGGCAGATCGACGGTGTACCCTTTGGATTGAATCTGGGGTATGGATTTTCCGACCGCAGCGCTGCCACGGAGAATGTCATTTTCTATGACAATAAGATTCACAAGCTGGATCAGGTAGATTTCGGGATTCCAAGGAAGGGGGACCATACCTACGATTTTATGAAGCCTTGGCAGATTACCTCCAATAATGGCAGACTTGCAGGAACCTTTACCCCGGTATTGAACCGCAGCGCAGCTACGGATGTCAAGGTGATTGCCACCATCCAGAACCAGATATTCGGATATTTTAACGGGACGGCTGTATTGGACGACGGAAAAGCCCTGGAGGTCAGGGATTTTTTCTGCGGGATCGAGGTAGTGCATAACCGTTATTAAATGAGCTGCCCGATAAATGGGGCGTTCATATATTGTGCATGGCAAAGGACACAAATTGTATCCCTCTTATGCTCCGGGTTCCGAATCTAAGAGCCCCTAAATGTTCTTAGGAAGGGCAATGGCTACGGACGCAACCGCCCTCTATGCGCCCTCCATGGCGCACATCGGGCTTTCAGCGGCATCCGTGCCGCCAAATTGCTGATATTTGACAGAACATGAAATAACACAGGCAAAAAGGGCTGTCTTGAGAGCAGCTCCTTTTGCTTGTAATAAAAATATTTTAAAAAAATTATTTTTTCTTGCAATTTTGTGTTGCATATAGTAAAATAATTCCATCAGTTGCAGATCAGCAGCTCAAGATTGAAGCCGGCAATGTAAATTGCTGCATCAAAACCGCAGATTCGCGGATTTTCCAAAAATAATTATCACATAAAAAGGAGAATGAAGTATGGATTATGATGGATTTAAAACAGAATTAATGGAACAGTTGGCACAAAAGCAGGAATGGGGAATACGCAGGGATCAGCTTCGGTTTTATCCCGACGGATTCACGGCAGACAATGACCCGCGGTTGCTGGAATTTATCCGTAACACGAATATCCGTTACCACAGGAAGGAATCCGATGTGCTGATGGGAGATTACCTGGTGATTGAAGAGGAGGAAGCAGGGAAGGCCGGGGCCAGCAGCTGCCGGTTTGAGATGAAATACCTCTATGAATGCTTTCAAAAGGGAGCCTGGAAGCCAGTGTGGGAGAATATCAAGGCCAATATTGAGCTTGGCAGAAGATTGGGCGTTGAAAGCATTCTTCACCATATGGCTGAGTATGAGGCGGTCAAAGAACGGCTGATCGTAAGGCCAATCAATTACACAGACCACCGCTATGAGCTTTCGGACTGTGTGTACGAGACGGTGGGAGACATTGCGCTGGTGCTTTACCTCATGGTGGGGGACGACCCGGAGGCCGGGCTGATGACGGCAAAGATTCCCCGGCGGGTATTCGAATGCTGGGGGCTTCCCCAGGAGCAGGTCTTGGAGAGCGCCATGCTGAACACAAATATTATGGCGCCCCCAAGAATCTATTTCAAGCCCACGGAATGCTATCATGCGCCCTATGAGCGGGGCGTATTCATGTCTGTGGGAAGCGGTGTGGACCATATCGGGCGCCTTGCAGTGCCAACCATTACTACGACAAAGCAGACCAATGGGGCCATTGCGTTATTTTATCCCGGTGTATGCAGGCGCCTGGCCCAGATGGCCGGAGGGAGCTTTTATGTGGCCTTTACCAGCATCCATGAGGCGCGGCTCCACTGTGAGGGCAGTATCGCTCCCCGGAGTATTCTGGGGCTGGTGCGGGATGTGAACAAGCGGTTTGATCCAACGGAAATCCTCACCCGGAAGGTATATTTTTATGATGCGGAAAAGGAAGCCTTTGGCCCTGTGGCACTGTAGCGCGGGAGGTAGTGTGCATATCATGCAAAATATATCATGCAAAATATAAATTTCCTCTTGCAATCAGTTTCAGAGAATGCTATAATAAATTCAGCTTAAAAATCGTGCAAGATATATGATCTGCAGCGGCAGGACAAGCGCTGGCGGCTGCAGATGCTGTGCATGGCACAGCGCTTTATGAGGCGGGTATTGAGGATAAGAGAAAGAGAGGATGAGCAACAATGGTATTGAAGAACTATGATGAGCTGATTGCCAAGGTGAAGGCGCTGCCGCAGGCAAAGCGGGTGATTGTGGCAGCAGCAGGAGACGAGCACACGCTGGAGGCGATTGTTGAGGCAGAGAAGGAAGGGATTGTGATCCCTGTGCTGGTGGGAGATGCGGCAGTGATCCGTGAGATTTGCACAAAGATCGGCCTGAAGGTTGCGGAGGAGGACATTTATGATGTTCCGGATGCTGATGAGGCGGCCGCCAAGGCAGTGGCCCTGATTCATGAGGGCAAGGGGGACTTTATCATGAAGGGCAAGATGGAGACCTCCCAGATCTTAAAGCCGGTGGTGAATAAGGAGACAGGGCTTGGCACAGGCCGTGTAATGTCCCATTTTGTACTGGATGAGCTTCCCTATTACCATAAGCTGATCGTTACCACAGACGGCGGCATGATGACCTACCCAACCTTGGAGCAGAAGCGCGATATCATTGTCAATACGGTGGAGACATTGAAGGCATTGGGATATGAGAATCCCAAGATCGGCTGCGTGGCCTGCGTGGAGAAGGTGAATCCCAAGATGCCGGAGACAGTGGAGGCCAGGGAGCTCCAGGAGATGAACGAGCGGGGAGAGATCAAGGACTGTACGGTCTGCGGCCCCATTTCCCTGGATATTGCGCTGGATAAGGACATTGCCCAGGTGAAGGGCTTTGATCATCCGGTGGCCGGGGATGCCGACGTGATCCTGGTGCCCAACATCCAGGTAGGGAATGTGCTGGGCAAGAGTATCACCGTGATTTCCAGAGGGCGGATGGCAGGCTTTATCGTGGGCGCCCAGGTTCCCATCGTAATGACCTCCAGAGGCTCCTCCGCGGAGGAGAAGTTCCTGTCTCTGGCATTGGCAGCAGCAGTGTCTGCAGCAAAATAGGAGGATGTTATGGAAAAGATTTTAGTTATGAACCCTGGATCTACCTCTACCAAGATCGCAGTATATGAGGACGAGAAGCCTTTGTTTGTGGAGAGCCTGTCCCATTCCTCCCAGGAGCTGGCGCCCTTTGAGGATATTATCTCACAGTATGATTTCCGGAAGGGACTGATCCTGGAAGCGCTTGAGAAGCATGGCGTCAAGCTGTCGGAGCTGACCTGCATTGTGGCCAGAGGGGGACTGCTTCCGCCCCTGAAGGCAGGGGCCTACCGGGTCAATGAGGATATGGTATGGCAGCTGACCTACGCGCCCCAGAATGAGCATGCCTCCAATCTGGGAGCAGTGATTGCCAATGCCATTTCCAAGGAGCTTGGGGAGATCCCGGCCTATATTTACGATGCGGTAACCGTGGATGAGCTGGATGAGATGAACCGGATCACCGGGCTTCCGGAGATGCACCGCAAGGGCATGGGGCACAACCTGAACATGCGTGCGGCTGCCATGCGCTATGCCAGGGAGCAGGGGAAGGCATACCGGGACATCAATGTCATTGTTACCCACCTGGGAGGGGGTATTTCTGTGTCCATTCATCATGATGGCCGCATGATTGATATGATTTCCGATGATGAGGGCCCCTTCTCCCCGGAGCGTGCCGGCGGGCTTCCGGGCTTCCAGATTATCAAAATGATGGATCAGCCGGATATGGATGCCAAGAAGATGATGAAGAAGGTCAAGACCCAGGGCGGGCTTATGGGTTATTTTGGCATCAATGATACCAGAGAGCTGGAGAAAAGGATTGCGGATGGCGACGAAAAGGCAAAGCTGGTCTATGATGCCATGGCCCTGAATGTGGCCAAGAATATTGCCAAGCTTTCCGTCTGCACCAACGGCGAGGTGGAGCGCATCATCCTTACCGGCGGGATCGCTTATTCTGAGTATTTCACCCGGGAAGTGGAGAAGCGGGTAAAATTCATTGCGCCTGTAGTTATCTACGGCGGGGAAAATGAGATGGAATCTCTGGCCCTGGGGGCGCTGCGGGTACAGCGGGGACAGGAGGAGGCAAGAACCTTCGTGAAGTCCGAAAAATAACACTGCTGATTTGAAAATTCCTATAACCTAAGAAAAGCAAGAAGGCTTGGAGGCACGTTCCGAAAGGAGGGTGCCTCTAAGCCTTTGTGATATATGAAATTCCTCCGGATTTCCGATATCACAAAAAGCCCTCCGGGCAGGATGCGCACCTCGCGGAGGTGAAATTAGCCGTGAACGGCACCGCTCGGGCGCGAAGAATGCGCAGAGCGCATTCTTTTTCATATGGAGATTTTTCTTTTTGGTGATTTCATCACAGTAGGATATTTTTTTTTCGGGTATAATAAAAAACAAAAGAAGAAGGAGGGCAAGATCATGGGTGGGATTTTTGGTTTTTTCAAACAACCGGATATCAACCAGGGCTTAAAGGAGTATCACAGCACGGACAGCGCCGTGCTTCTGGATGTGCGTACACCTCAGGAATACCAGGAGGGCCATATTCCCGGAAGCAGGCATCTTCCGCTGCAGGCCATTGACAAAGCGGCTTCTATCATAGAAAATAAAGATACCCCGCTATTCGTACACTGCTATTCCGGCGCAAGAAGCCGCCAGGCAGTCAGTATGCTGCAGCGTATGGGATATACCAATGTAAAAAACATCGGCGGCATTGCCGCCTATCAGGGAAAGGTGGAACGGTAATATGAAGATTGTGATTGTAGGCGGTGTGGCAGGCGGGGCAACTGCCGCAGCAAGAATCCGTAGATTGGATGAGAGGGCCGAAATCGTGGTTTTCGAGCGTTCGGGATATATTTCCTACGCCAACTGCGGCCTGCCTTACTATATCGGCGATACCATCACGGATCCGGAGGAGCTGACGCTCCAGACACCGGAGAGCTTTTTCTTACGGTTTCGTGTGGATATGAAGGTGCGCCATGAGGTTACGGCGATCCATCCGGAAAAGAAGTCTGTTTCTGTCAGGAACCTGGAAACAGGAGAAGTATTTGAGGAAGCCTACGACAAGCTGATCCTCTCCCCCGGTGCAAAGCCTGCCCAGCCGAGGCTTCCCGGCGTGGGGATTGACAAGCTGTTCACTCTGCGCACCGTGGAGGATACCTTCTGTATTAAAGAGTATATCAACAGGCACCACCCAAGGTCTGCGGTTCTGGCGGGCGGCGGCTTTATTGGTCTGGAGCTGGCGGAAAACCTGCGGGAGCTGGGGCTTGAGGTTACCATTGTCCAGCGTCCAAGGCAGCTGATGAATCCCTTTGACGCGGATATGGCCTCCTTCATCCACAGTAAGATGCGGGAGCGCGGCGTTAAGCTGGCCCTGGGCTATACGGTGGAAGGCTTTGTAGAAAAGGATGGCGGCGTTGATGTGCTTCTGAAGGACAATGGGCCCCTCCATGGGGATATGGTGGTCCTTGCCATTGGCGTTACCCCGGACACAGCTCTGGCAAAGGAGGCTGGCCTGGAATTGGGGCTAAAGGGCAGCATTGTAGTCAATGACCGCATGGAAACCTCTGTGCCCGATATCTATGCGGCAGGCGACGCCGTTCTGGTGAAGCACTATGTCACGGGCCAGGATGCCCTGATTTCCCTGGCCGGCCCTGCAAACAAGCAGGGGCGTATCATTGCGGATAATATCTGCGGCGGCGACAGCCGTTATCCAGGCAGCCAGGGAAGCTCTGTGATCAAGGTATTTGACATGACGGCAGCAGTGACCGGCATCAATGAAACCAATGCCCGCAGGGCCGGTTTGGATGTGGATTCCGTGATCCTCTCGCCCATGAGCCATGCCGGGTATTATCCCGGCGGCAAGGCCATGACTATGAAGGTAGTCTTTGAGAAGGGGACCTACCGGCTGCTGGGAGCCCAGATTGTGGGATATCAGGGCGTAGACAAGCGCATTGACGTGCTGGCTACCGCAATCCATGCAGGAATGAAGGCAACGCAGCTCAAAGATCTGGATCTTGCCTACGCGCCGCCTTACTCCTCGGCCAAGGATCCTGTGAATATGGCAGGCTTTATGATCGACAATATTGCCAGAGGGGTGGTGAAGCAATGGCATCTGGAGGATATGGACCGGCTTCCGCGCGATGGCAGCGTCATCCTGCTGGATACCAGGACGGTGGGCGAATACAGCCGCGGCCATATCGAGGGCTTTCAGAATATCCCTGTGGATGAGCTGCGGGAACGGCTGGATGAGGTGGAACAAGGGAAGCCGGTCTATGTCATCTGTCAGAGCGGCCTGCGCAGCTACATTGCAAGCCGGATCCTTGAGGGGAACGGATATGAGGCCTACAACTTTTCCGGCGGCTTCCGCTTCTATGATGCGGTAATGAATGACCGCGGCCTGATTGAGCGTGTCACGGCCTGCGGGATGGACCAGTAGGGAGCATTACGGCTTGCGGGATGGATCAGTAGGGAGCATTACGGCCTGCGGGATGGATCAGCGTATAAAAACAGGGCAATACACTTGTGTGAAGCATCGTGTACAGCCCTGTTTGCAATTGCTGTTATCTTGGCAATGCCTCAAGCCATGTCCTGTTTTCGGTGCTTTTTCCCCATGCATCCAAAGCAAGGTCGTAAGTATCTGAAACAGTATGGTGGACTTCTTTTAATTCCTTTCGGATTGAGACTTGTCCGGCTTTCAGGCTGGACACTTCTGATTCAAGCTTATCCAGGCGCCCCTCCATGTTATCCAGGCGCCCTTCCATTTTATCCAATCTGTTATGTATCGGCTGCAATTTTTGATCCAATTTTGAATCCAATTTTGAATCCAATAAATTTGCAATCGCTTTTAAATCTTCATTTGTTAAAGCCATTTTATCACCCCCTGTGACTATTTCGCGGCTGTTTACACATAGAAGTATATCACATCGAAAGGATAAAGTCTATGAAATAACCGAGATTCTATATCAAGAGCTGCCCGCCCCCCAGGCCACCTTTCAGGGCCTGTCAGGAAGTGAACAGCAATATAGAACAATCGTTCCCTCATGATCTGCGGAAATGCCAATCTCATTGAAATAATAATCGTTTACATTCTTTGTATGCTCGTACATTTCAAATGCAGTGCGGGGAACCTGTCCGTAGAAAGTCTTCCTGACAGGGAGGCAGCTCTTGTTTTTGTCTGGTATTGCCAGGTACAGCGTGAGAAAATCCTGTGCTGATTTCAGAGTAAGGCTTTTTAATTCCAGGTATTCGGGCATGCACAGCTCCTTTCGCTCTTTCTCAAAGAGGATATCGGAATCTGCATCAGCGATTGCCAATTCAGAGGCTTTTTCCTGTATGATCTCGGGGTCCAGGACAGCAGGAACAGCCGCCCCCTACCACTTCAGATAGGACTGAATCGCAGAGGGCATTTTCCGAAGGGCCTCCTCCTTGGATGCCCCTCTTGTAAAGGCTCCGGTTACCGATTGAAAAAGTAGTAAAAAGTGCATTTTTTAACATGCATCGTTAAAAATATAACAAAAAAAGATTGTCAATTTCCGCTATTTATATTATGATTGTAACAGCGTACATATCTTTATGCGGGAATGATGTACAAGTATAAAATAGGAGGTTGGCTATGTATCCAATTACAAAAGCAGAAAAGCTTGCGGATAAAATTTATCTCATGGATGTGGTTGCACCAAGAATTGCAAAGCACTGTGAGCCCGGGCAGTTTATCATTGCCAAGACAGATGAGGTGGGAGAGCGGATCCCATTGACCATTTGCGATTATGACCGGGAGGCCGGAACCATCACCATTGTGTTCCAGATCGTGGGAGCCTCCACCCAGCGGATGGCAGAGCTGAAGTCAGGAGATGCATTTATGGACTTTGTAGGCCCTCTGGGCTGTCCCTCCGAGTTTGTGAAGGAAGCGCTTACCAGCTTACAGGGGAAGAAGATCCTGTTTGTGGCAGGTGGTGTGGGCGCAGCCCCGGTATATCCCCAGGTAAAATGGATGAAGGCCCATGGCATCGACGTGGATGTGATCGTGGGAGCCAAGACCAGGGATATGCTGATCCTGGAAAAGGAGATGGAGGCTGTTTCCGGCAATTACTATCCCTGTACGGACGACGGCAGCTATGGCCATGCCGGTATGGTGACCACCAAGATTGAGAAGCTGGTGGAGGAGGGGAACCGGTACGATACCTGTATTGCCATCGGCCCCATGATTATGATGAAATTTGTCTGTCTGCTGACCAAGAAGCTCCAGATTCCCACCATCGTATCCCTGAACCCCATCATGGTGGACGGCACGGGCATGTGCGGCGCCTGCCGTGTGACTGTGGGAGACGAGGTGAAGTTTGCCTGTGTGGACGGGCCGGAATTTGACGGCCACAAGGTGAATTTTGACGAGGCCATGAAGCGGCAGCAGATGTACAAGACGGAGGAAGGCCGTGCAATGCTGAAGCTTCAGGAGGGCGAGACCCATCACGGCGGATGCGGACATTGCGGAGGTGAAGAATAATGGATGTTTTGAAGAAGATACCGGTAAGAGAGCAGGATCCAAAGGTGCGTGCAGCCAACTTTGAGGAGGTCTGCTACGGATACAACAAGGAAGAGGCTATGGAGGAGGCCGGCCGCTGCATCAACTGCAAGAATGCAAAATGCATCGAGGGCTGCCCGGTGGCAATCAATATTCCCGGCTTTATTGAGCAGGTGAAGGAAGGCAATTTTGAAAAGGCATACCAGGTGATTGCAGAGGCATCCGCCCTTCCGGCGGTCTGCGGACGGGTCTGCCCCCAGGAGAGCCAGTGCGAGGGCAGATGTATCCGGGGCATCAAGGGAGAGCCTGTCTCCATCGGCAAGCTGGAGCGGTTTACGGCAGACTGGGCCCGGGAGAATGGCATCAAGCCCCAGCCGGCATCCGAGAAGAAGAACCGCAGAGTGGCGGTAATCGGTTCCGGCCCGGCAGGCCTGACCTGTGCCGGGGATCTGGCCAAGATGGGCTACGATGTGACTATATTTGAAGCCCTTCATGAGCCGGGCGGCGTGCTGATCTACGGAATTCCGGAATTCCGTCTGCCCAAGACGGATGTGGTGGCCAAGGAGATTGAGAATGTGAAGGCCCTGGGTGTGAAGATCGAGACCAATGTGGTGATCGGCAAGGCTGTCACCATTGACGAGCTGATGGATGAGGAGGGCTTTGAGGCCGTATTCATTGGATCCGGAGCAGGACTTCCCAAGTTCATGGGCATCCCGGGAGAGAATGCCAACGGCGTATTTTCCGCCAACGAATATCTCACCCGGAACAACCTGATGAAGGCCTTCCAGGAGGAATACGATACGCCCATTGCCCACGGGAAGAAGGTTGCGGTGGTAGGCGGCGGCAATGTGGCCATGGATGCCGCAAGAACGGCCCTGCGCCTGGGTGCAGAGGTACATATTGTATACCGCAGGAGCGAGGAGGAGCTTCCGGCCCGTGTGGAGGAGGTGCACCACGCCAAGGAGGAGGGCATTATTTTTGACCTTTTGACCAACCCGGTGGAGATCCTGGCTGACGAGAATGGCTGGGTGAAGGGCATGCGCTGCATCCGCATGGAGCTGGGCGAGCCGGATGACTCCGGGAGAAGAAGGCCTGTGGAGGTGGCTGGCTCTGAATTTGAGCTGGAGCTTGACACGGTGATTATGTCCCTGGGAACCTCCCCCAATCCTCTGATTTCCTCCACCACCGAGGGACTGGAGGTGAACCGGTGGAAATGCATAGTGGCAGACGAGGACAACGGCAAGACCACCAAGGAGGGGGTATATGCCGGCGGGGATGCCGTAACCGGAGCAGCTACCGTGATTCTTGCCATGGGAGCAGGAAAAGCTGCTGCAAAGGGGATTGACGAATATCTGTCAAACAAGTAATATAATCATAGGATTTGAAAGGATTCGATGAACGAGAATATACCGACGGGGGAAGGACAAGCAGCCCCCGCCCAAAATGATGCATGGAGGATGAGAGCATGAGCGATACCTATATCTCAGAGAAGATTGTATACATTGGTGTGGATGACAGGGACATTGACCTGTTTGAGAGTCAGTATGTGGTGCCGGAGGGCGTATCCTACAATTCCTACCTTATTCTGGATGACAAGGTAGCCGTGATGGATACGGTGGATGCCCGGAAGCTGGACCTGTGGTTTGAGAATCTGAAGCATGCCCTGGACGGGAGAACACCGGATTATCTGGTGGTGTCCCATATGGAACCGGATCATGGCGCAGGTGTAAAAAGGCTGGTAGAGGCGTATCCGGATATGAAGGTGGTGGGCAATGCCAAGACCTTTGCCATGATCGGGCAGTTTTTTGACCTGGATCTTGCAGAGCGGGCTGTGACTGTGAAGGAGGGGGATGCGTTGAGCCTGGGGGCTCACACCCTGAATTTCTATATGGCTCCCATGGTACACTGGCCGGAGGTTATGGTGACCTACGAGAGCAGCGAGAAGGTGCTGTTTTCCGCGGACGGATTCGGCAAATTCGGCGCCCTGGACGCAGAGGAGGACTGGGCCTGCGAGGCGCGCCGCTACTATTTCAATATTGTAGGGAAATACGGTCCCCAGGTGCAGGCGCTTCTGAAAAAGGCGGCAGCGCTTGAGATTGCAGCCATCTGCCCTCTCCATGGCCCCATCCTGAAGGAGAACCTGGAATATTATATTGAAAAATACAACATCTGGAGCAGCTATGAGCCGGAGAATCAGGGGATCCTGGTGGCCTATGCCTCCATTCACGGACACACCAGAGAGGCAGCCTTAAAGCTTGCCAAGATGCTGGAGGAGGCAGGTGCAGAGAAGGTAGCGGTCACGGATCTCACCAGGGACGACATGGCGGAGGCTGTGGAGGATGCATTCCGCTATGACCGGATGGTTCTGGCCGCCTGCACCTATGACGGAGGGCTCTTCCCGCCCATGGAGGATTTCCTGCACCACCTTAGAGCCAAGAGCTACCAGAAGCGCACAATAGGCCTGATGGAGAATGGGAGCTGGGCGCCCCAGGCAGCCAAGCAGATGCGGGCGCTGGCAGAAGCCATGAAGGATGTCAAGGTGGTGGAACCGGTGGTGAGTATCAAATCTGCCTTGAAGGAAGTGAACATTCCCCAGATGGAGGCATTGGTAAAGGCCCTCGTCTGAATTGTCTAAAATGTATGAAATCTCCTGAAAAAAAGGACAGTCTCTGTTGAGATTGTCTTTTTTTTATTTTTTTCTGCTGAAAAATGCACAAAAGGAAATAGCCATGAACTGGATAATTCTCACAAAAATGGGTGTGAACCCATAAAAAGACTGACAAAAGAGGGGGAAACATGGTAAAATATATACATAAAGAAAGGAAGATAACATATGTTTGAAAAAGGAGATTACGTTGTATACGGAAGTACCGGTATTTGTGTGGTAAAGGATATTACCGCCATGGAGATGCAGGGTGCAGATCACGAAAAGCCGTATTACGTGCTGGAGCCATACGGACAGCCCGGACGCAGGATCTTTACACCGGTAGACAACCCGAAGATGAAGCTTCGGAGAATCTCCTCAAAGGAGGAGGTTCTGGCCATGATCGACCGGATCCCCCAGCTGGAACAGATCGGCGTCACAGAGGAGAAGCTGCGGGAGCAGGTGTACAAGGAGTGTATGCGCAGCTGTGATTGTGTCAACTGGATTCGTATGATGAAGACGCTGTATTTGAGGCGTCAGGAGCGCGTGCGCCAGGGGAAGAAGGTAACGGCTACCGATGAACGGTATTACCGCCTGGCAGAGGACAACCTGTTCACAGAATTTTCCATTTCTCTGGAGCTGCCCAGGCAGCAGGTGCAGGGGTTTATTACGGAACGCCTGGAAAGGGTAAAATAAGATTCACAGATAAGAAAAAGCGGCTTCGGCCGCTTTTTCTTATCTGTGCAGTCCATATGTACAGAGCAGATATCTCATGTACGCAGCCATGAGATATCTATTCACGCTGCTTCTTCATATAGGTGTCCATGACATCCATCAGCTGATCAGAATATTTCTTCTCCGTATGTACCACAAAGGCATCCGGGTCAATGGGAAGCTCCAGCTGGGCCATCCGCCGGATGCTCCAGATATACAGAATATCCAGGGCGGGAATCAGATCCTCCCCCAGAGGGGTGAGGATATATTCTACCTTCAGAGGGATGGTATTGTACTGGATCCGTTCCACCAGGCCGTCGTTGGCCAGCTCCTTCAGCTGCTGGCTTAATACCTTCTCGCTGACATGCAGAGTCTTCTTCGTCTCATTAAACCGGATCTTGCCATAGTGGTGTATGTGGTGGAGGATGGTCATTTTCCATTTGCCGGAAATGCAGTTTGTAACGAAATGATAGGGGTTAATTGACTTGTTTTCCATCATGCACCTCGCAAAAGTAAGTAGATTTCTAATGGGTTAGTAGTGGCAAAAAGGTAACTTATGTTATTATTTTAACAGAAAATGCAGAGATTGCAATACCGCTTTTCGGAAAATCAAAAAATATTTGGAAATCAAAGGGAATTGTGCTATACTAGACCATGTTTGAAACTCGTGAGAAGAGAATCGTTTCGATCCATGTAAGATTGGAATTTGATTTGGAAAGGAGCAGCTGAAATGTATTTGAAAACAAAGGAAGCGAACCTGTATTATGAGGTGCAGGGAGCCGGGAAGCCAATCCTGCTGATCCATGGCGTGGTGGTGGACGCAGGGCTCTACGAGCATGCGGCCCGGCTGCTGGCGCCCTATTATCAGGTGATCACCTATGACCGGAGGGGCAATTCCAGGAGCGGTGAGGTCTATGTGGAGGAATACGATATTTCCGCCCAGGTGCGGGACGCAGAGGCTCTTTTGGAGCACCTGGGAATCCAGAGGGTATTTCTGGCAGGCACCAGCGCAGGGGCTATTGTAGCCCAGGAGCTGATGAAGGCCAGGCCCGCGCTGGTCTCCCATCTGCTGATGTACGAGCCGCCCCTGGTGTCTCTTTTGGAGCATCAGGAGGAGGAGCAGGCATGGATTGCACGGATGGAGGAAACCATTTCCCGGGGGAGGATTAATACGGCAATGCTGGAGTTTATGAAATCCCTGGGGGAGGTGGATGACCGCAGAGAGGAGAAAAGCGAGGAGGAGGCCTTCCGGGAGATGCGGAATTTCCAGCATTTTATGCAGCAGGAATTTTCCGTATTTTTGCATTACCATCCGGAGCTTTCCTGGTTTGCGGGGATGTGCGGCAAAATTACCGTGGCCATCGGGGAGCGCAGCGGGCCCTCCAAATATGCTCGGGCCGCCCAGGCCTTTCAGGAAAAAATCGGCTGTGAACTGCTGCATTTCCCTGGCTGCCACAACCTGCCGGGAGATCTGCCCGCAGATTATGTGAATTCCCTGATGGGGGTTCTGGCCCGGAAGGGCTGGTAAGGGAGGTCTGTAAAAGGAACATGTTCCGGAATACAATCGGAGGATGTTCTTTTTATATGGATTTAAAAGGAAATAAATTGCAATAAAAAAGAATTTTGAAAAAATTTTTTAAAAGCTGAAGTCAATGGCCATATTGCATCGTTCTAATAAATGACAGATCACAAACGGGGAGGTGGAAGCAATTAATGAGGAAGCATATTTTCAATATCTGCTGGCAACATATGAGAGGCTGGTATATTCCATAGCCTTCAAGGCAGTGGGAAATCAGTTTGATGCGGAGGATCTGACCCAGGATACCTTCCTGGCTGCCTATAAGAATCTGTCCACCTTTGACCGCACCTATGAGAAAGCCTGGATCTGCAAGATTGCCTCCAACAAGTGTCTGGATTTTCTGAAAAGCGCGAAGCGGAGGATACAGCCAACGGAGGAGGAGGTGTTCCTGCAGCTGGAGGATCACGGCGGGACGCCGGAGCAGCAGTATCTGGAGCAGGAGGCATGGGAGCGGACCCTTCGGCTCTGCAGGAGGCTGAAGGAGCCGTATCAGACTGTGGCGATCCGCCATTTTTATGAGGGGCAGACCGTGACGGAGATTGCAGCAGACAGCGGAAAGAACTACAAGACGGTTCAGACCCAGGTTTACCGGGCCAAAGGAATGCTTAAGAAAATCATAAAGGAGGAACAGGCTGGATGCAGAATATAGAACAGAAGCAGCATATTACGGAAGAGCTGTGGAACGCTCTTTCCGATCATACCATACAGCATCAGGAGTATATGAAGATCCTGGAGCATACCTGCGGCTGTACCTGGTGTGCGGAGCAGCTGGCGCAGATCATGTCAGAGGAAGAAGTCATGGCAACGCCCCCTGCCTATCTGAAGGAACAGATCTTAGAACAGACGGCACGGCTGGATGTCCGGGCTCACATGTCCGTGAAAAAGAGATCAAAACAGCTTCGGCTGTTTATGTACAGCATGAAGGTGGGGCTGGCGGTTGTCGTATCCTCCCTCCTGCTGGTGGTGTCGGTCAATATCCAGAGGCTGGGGATGGGAGCAGCGCCGGATGATGCAGCACAGCAGGCCCAGCGGCAGCAGGAGGTATCTCGGAGGCTGCAGGAGGCGGATGAGAAAGCAGGAGACGGGATGGCCGAAAGGCTCAATCGGGCTTCCTGGGATGTTACGGACAAAATGAGCCAATTATCAAATTATTTATTGGATATTATTTATTAATTTAAGATTTAATATACCTATATCAACAACGATTATCTGTCAATAAAGGAGGAAACAAAAATGGCAAGAAAGAAAAACGGATTTTGGACATTTGTATTTTCCCTGTGGCCAGGGGCCGCAGAGATGTACATGGGGTTTTTTAAGCAGGGGCTGTCTCTGATGGGAGTGTTTTTACTGATCCTGTTTTTGGCATCCTGGCTGAGCATTGGGCCTCTGCTGTATGTCCTGCCCCTGGTCTGGTGTTATGGCTTTTTCCATGCCAACCATCTGCGCTCCCTGCCGGATGAGGAATTTTATGCCCTGGAGGACGGCTATCTCTTTGAGCTGGATCAGCTGCTGCCCAAAGGGAAGCAGCTGTCAAAAAAATCCCGCAATCTGCTGGCAGGGGCATTGATCCTGATAGGCAGCATCAGCCTGCTGAAACGGCTGATGGATCTGCTGTGCAGGCTGTTCCCAGGCTATCTGCAGGATTGGTACTGGGATATTTGGCACAATGTTCCCCAGATAATTTTTGCAGGGCTTATGGTGCTTGTGGGAATCTGGCTGATCATGGGAAAAAAGCAGGAGCTTGCCCAGGAGGAGGAGCAGGAGAAGGGCGGTGAGCAGCCATGAAAACAAAGAGAGTGGGAAGTATTACCTGCGGCCTGGTACTGATCCTGTTTGGCATTCTCTTTTTCGTGCACATGTTTGTGCCGGGGCTTTCCTATGAGGTGATCTTTCATCTGTGGCCGCTGATCCTGATTCTTCTGGGCATTGAGATCCTGGCGGCCAATGCAAAGGCAGCAGATCAGGTGTTCAAATATGACGTGGGGGCCGTATTTCTGATCCTTGCCCTGGCAGTCTTTGCCATGGTTATGGGAGGAATGGATTTCTGGATTCAGAACGGAGGCTGTTCTGTCTGGTATTGACCTGGAAACAGGCAAGAAGGAACCATAAAAAACCATCGCTGGTATCTATGTGATATGGCGGTGGTTTTTTGTGCAAAATGTCATAAAAGCAAGTATAAAAAATAGTAAAAAGAGCTAAAATATAAAAAGGATATTGCATTTTTTTCGTATAGGGTTTATACTCTTACCATACCTGCTGAAAACGTTACCAGTAATGTTACCGGTAAGGTTTTTGGTAAAAATCTATTCTAAAAAAGGAGGATGTACTATGAAAAGAAAGTTTGTATCATTGATGTTGGCAACTGCTATGACAGCAGCTGTGCTTGCAGGCTGCGGCGGTGACGGCGGCGATGGCGGAAACGACGGAGGAAGCCAGCCCTCCGATGAGGGAACTTCGGATGAGACAGGCAGCGGGGATCAGCAGGCCCCGGAGGATGAAGGGCAGACCCCTTCTGCAGGCGGCGGCTCTGTGTATCTTCTCAACTTTAAGCCGGAGAGTAATGACCAGTGGCAGAAGCTGGCAGAGACTTATACGGAGCAGACCGGCGTATCGGTTACCGTATTGACGGCGGCAGAGGGAACCTACAGCCAGACACAGCAGGCCGAGATGGCCAAGGGCGATGAGGCTCCCACCATTTTCAATATCGGGAATGCAACGGCAGCCCAGACCTGGAATGACTATACCATGGATCTGAAGGATACGGCCCTGTATGAGCATCTGACGGATAAATCCCTGGTCATTGAGTATGACAACAAGATTGCCGGTATTGCCAACTGCTATGAGTGCTACGGCTTGATTTACAACAAGACGATTCTCAACGATTACTGTACCATGGACAACGCAGTTGTAAAGTCTGTGGAGGAAATCAACAGCTTTGAGAAGCTGAAGGCAGTGGCAGAGGATATCAACGGCCGGATCGATGAGATCAACGAACAGTTTGGCCATGAGCTGACAGAGGCCTTTGCATCTGCAGGTCTGGATGACGGTTCCAGCTGGAGATTCTCAGGACATCTGGCAGGCCTGGCTCTGTATTATGAATTCCTGGACGACAACTGCGATCTGGTCGCAGGCCAGCCGGAGATCAAGGGAACCTATCTGGACAACTACAAGAATGTATGGGATCTGTATATCGGAACCTCCGCTGCTGATCCGAAAACATTGACCTCCGGAACCTACAATGCAGAGGCAGAGCTGGGAATGGGCGAGGCAGTGTTCTATCAGAACGGTAACTGGGAATACAGCGCACTGCTGGATCCGGAGAACGGCTATCTGGTGACAGAGGAAGATCTTGGCATGATGCCCATTTACTTTGGCGTGGATGATGAGAATATGGGCCTTTGTGTCGGTACCGAGAATTACTGGGCAGTGAACAGCCAGGTTCCCCAGGAGAACATTGATGCAACTCTGGCATTCCTGGAGTGGGTGATCACCTCTGATGAGGGCCGCGATGCCATTACCAATGGTATGGGACTTTCCGCACCCTTTGATACCTTTACCGGAGAGTTCGCACCCAGCAATGTATTCTCCCAGGATTCCAACGCATACATGGAGGCAGGCAAGACTTCCGTGGCATGGAGCTTTAACGCAACCCCCAATGTGGACAACTGGAGAAAGGATCTGGTGGCAGCGCTGGTAGCCTACACCGAAGGGACAGGCGACTGGGAGGCTGTAAAGACAGCATTTGTAGACGGCTGGAAGAACCAGTGGCAGTTACAGCAGGAGGCGGCTGAAGAATAAGGAAAGGCCTGAAACTGCAGGATAAAAAAAGGGGTGAGTGACAGTTCACTCGCCCCCTTTTTTCTTAAATATATAGAAAGGGAAGCTGTTATGGAAAAGTCGATCAAAAAATATTTTCCGATATTTGTCCTTCCGACCCTGATCGCATTTGCAATTGGATTTATCATACCGTTTGTATACGGTATTTTCCTGTCCTTTTGTAAGTTCACTACCGTTACGGACTGGAAATGGGTCGGGTTCAAAAATTATGCAAGAATCTTTTACGTACAGGGAAAGCTGGATACCACCTTCCTGCATTCTCTCTGGTATACCGCATTATTTACGCTGGTATCCGTTCTGATTATCAACCTGGTTTCTTTTACCATTGCCATGCTCCTGACCAAGGGCATTAAGGGAACCAATATTTTCCGTACCGTATTTTTCCTGCCAAACCTCATCGGCGGAATTGTACTCAGCTATATTTGGTTAATGATTTTTAACAGTATTCTTGCAAAATATTCCCAGACAATTGTCACCACTCAATGGCATGCATTCTGGGGTATGATCGCGGTTGTATGCTGGCAGCAGATCGGCTATATGATGATTATCTACATTGCCGGGATCCAGAACGTGCCGGGAGAGCTGATTGAGGCAGCAAAAATAGACGGCGCAGGTTTTTGGCAGAGACTGAAGAATGTGATTCTTCCCATGCTGATGCCCACCATTACCATCTGTTCCTTCCTGACCCTGTCCAATGGCTTTAAGCTGTTCGACCAGAACCTGGCGCTGACCGGAGGCAATCCGGGAAAAATGTCACAGTTGCTTGCATTGAATATTTATGATACAATGTATGGGACCACCGGGTGGCAGGGGGTTGGGCAGGCAAAGGCAGTGATTTTCTTCCTGCTGGTAGCGGCGATTTCGCTGATCCAGAACCGTTTGACCACAAGTAAGGAGGTGGAGCAGTAATGGCAAAGAATACGAAGAAGGAAGGGGTAAGTGCGGTAAGGGCGGCAAAGCATGGCTGGATCTACACCATATGCTTTACGGTTCTTTCCCTGGTCTGGATTGCCCCGATGCTCATTGTACTGCTGAATTCCTTTAAACGGAAGGCTTATATTTTCAAGGCGCCTTTTGCCATAAGCACCAAGAGCCTTGCAGATGGCTGGGATGCCTTTGTGTCAGGGGCCCAGAGGATGATGTGCGGATTTTTGAATTACTCGAATGCCATCAGTAAGACGGATTTTTTCCATGTATTTTGCTACTCCCTGTTTATTACGGTAGCATCCGTGCTGGTGATTATTCTGTGCACATCCATGTGTGCATGGTATATTACGCGGGTGCGCTCCAGGTTTTCCAAGGCCATGTACATGCTGTGCCTGTTTTCCATGATTGTGCCCTTCCAGATGGTGATGTTTACGCTGTCCAAGTTCGCAAATATCCTGCATCTGGGCAATCCGGTGGGAATTATCCTGGTGTATCTGGGATTTGGAGCGGGTCTTGCGGTATTCCTGTTTACCGGCTTTGTAAAAAGCATTTCTCTGGAGATCGAGGAGGCGGCCATGATTGACGGCTGCAATCCGCTGCAGACCTTTTTCCGGGTAGTATTTCCGATTTTAAAGCCAACCACCATTACGGTGGCAATCCTGCAGGCTATGTGGATCTGGAATGATTTCCTGCTTCCAAGCCTGGTGCTGAATATTAATAAATACAAGACGATTCCCATTGCGATCCAGTATCTGAAGCAGAGCCATGGTCAGGTGGACTGGGGCGCTATGATGGCAGTGCTGGTGCTGGCCATCGTTCCGATCGTTATCTTTTACCTGATCTGCCAGAAGCACATCATTGAGGGTGTTCTGGCCGGGGCTGTCAAAGGATAGCGTGCGCACGGAAAGAGGGGACATGGCCTTGAAAATGCAGTAATCATAGTAGGGTGATGATATGGTAACCATTAAGGATATTGCACGGGAATCCGGATACTCGGTCAGTACGGTGTCAAGGGTTCTCAATAACCGCAGGGACGTGAGTCCGGATGCAAAGAAAAAGATTGAAGAGATTGTAGCGGCCCATCATTTTGTGCCGAACAATAACGCGAGGCACATGCGGCAGATGGTCAGCAGGACCATTGCCGTGCTGGTGAAGGGAACCTCCAATTTGCTGTTTGCCAGCATTGTGGAGGAGATTCAGTCGATTGTGGAGGGAACCAGGTATACCCTGTCGGTCTCCTATCTGGATGAGGAGGCCAATGAGGTAGAGCAGGCGCAGATTGTCTGCCGGGAGCGGAATCCTATGGGGATCCTGTTCCTGGGGGGGAATCTGGAATATTTCCAGGAGGGCTTTGGCGAGGTGGAGGTGCCCTGTGTGCTGGTGAGCAACCAGGGAAGGAATCTTCCCTTTTCCAATCTGTCCAGCGTTTCTACCGATGATAGGGCTGCTGCCGGCTGTGCCGTTGATTATTTGATCGGGCAGGGGCATAGGCGGATCGGGATCATTGGCGGTGATCTGAAGCTTTCCTATACCAGTGTACAGCGGTTCCGCGGGTGCATGGACAGCTTTCGCAGCCATGGGGTGGAATTTGACGAGAAGCGGTATTTTGAGAAGGCCCGGTTCTCTTATGACAGCGCATACCGGGCCATGAAGCGTCTGCTGGGGCGGTGTGAGGAGCTGACGGCAGTGTTTGCAATGGGGGATGTGATGGCCATTGGTGCGATTCGTGCCCTGCGGGATTTAGGCCTGATGGTGCCGGAGGATATTTCCGTTATGGGATTTGACGGGATTACCCTGGCGGAATACTATAATCCGAAGCTTGCAACCATACAGCAGCAATATCAGAAGCTTGCCTCCAGAAGCCTTGAGCTTCTGCTGAAAAGCATTGACCTGAATACCAGCGCGGTGCATGAGATTGTTCCGTTTCAGCTGCTGGAAGGGGAAAGCGTCAGGAATATTACAGAACAGGTAAAATGTTAAATGTAAAATTAATATAATACAGGAGGCTGCTATATGCGTAACAGTGGTATTTTGATGCACATTTCTTCCCTTCCCTCGCCCTACGGGATCGGAACCTTGGGAAAAGAGGCCAGAAGGTTCGTGGATTTTTTGGTGAAGGCAGGGCAGAGCTATTGGCAGGTGCTGCCAGTCTGCCCCACCAGCTATGGGGATTCCCCCTATCAATCCTTTTCTGCCTTTGCGGGGAACCCGTATTTTATTGATCTGGAATACCTCATTCGGGATAAGTTGCTCACCCGTGAGGAGTGCGACAGCTTTACCTGGGGGAAGAAGGCCGCGGAGGTGGATTACGGGGTCCTCTATGAGAACCGGTATCCGCTGCTTCGGAAAGCCTTTCAGCGGTTTCAGAAGCGGATTCCGGGGGATTATGAGGCATTTTTGGAGAAACAGTCAGACTGGCTGCCGGATTATGCCCTGTTTATGGCTCTGAAGGATCAGAACGGGGGCATAGAGTGGAGCAAGTGGGACAAGAAGCTGAAGATGCGGGAGCAGCCTGCCATGGAGGCTGCCAAAAAGGAGCTGGCGGAGGAGATTGCATTTTATGAGATGCTGCAGTACTTATTCTATGGCCAGTGGTTTGCGCTGAAGGAGTATGCCAATGCCAAAGGAATCCGGATTATCGGGGATACCCCCATTTACGTGGCAGGGGACAGCGCTGACGTGTGGGCGAATCCCTCCCAGTTTTATCTGGATCAGGAGCTGATTCCCATCGACGTGGCGGGCTGCCCGCCGGATGCCTTCTCGGAGGACGGCCAGCTGTGGGGGAACCCGCTGTTTCGCTGGGACGTGATGAAAAAGGACGGATACCGCTGGTGGATCAAGCGGGTGGAGCGGACGGCCCAGATGTTTGACAAGGTGCGCATTGACCATTTCCGGGGCTTTGATTCCTACTATGCCATTCCCTACGGGGATGAGACGGCCCGCAACGGAAAATGGATGAAGGGGCCGGGCATTGAGCTGTTCCAAAGGATTCAGGAGGCGCTGGGTGACGTGGACATTATTGCGGAGGATCTGGGATATTTGACGGATTCCGTGCATCAGCTTCGGGAGGATTCCGGCTTCCCGGGTATGAAGCTGATCCAGTTTGCCTTTGACAGCCGGGAGGATGGAGATTATCTTCCTCATAATTACAAAAATCACTGTGTGGTCTATACAGGAACCCATGATAATGATACAATAATGGGGTGGATGAAGACTGCCCCCAGGGACAGCGTAAGGTTTGCCAAGGAATACCTCCGTTTGGACAAGGAGGAGGGCTACCATTGGGGAATGATGAAGAGTGTCTGGGCAAGCGTGGGAGATCTGGCTGTTGTGACCATGCAGGATCTTCTGGGGCTTGGAAGCGAAGCCCGCATGAATACCCCATCGACACTGGGATGTAATTGGAAATGGCGCATGAAGCCCGGTGCAGCCACCGGAAGGCTGGCAGCTAAGATCCGCGATCAAATGCAGCTGTACGGACGTATGCCCAAACAGGCCTAATACAGCGTTGCAGAATTCACTGTTAATTGTGCAATGTCGTATCAGGGACCGATAATAGAGATACATCTGTCAGCTGCAGTGCAAAGGAGCAGGGACAGATGTATTTTTTTATTGTGAATTTAACCTCAAGAACCGGGAAGGCCAGGGAGATCTGGATCAAGGTGGAGAAGGAGCTGCGCCGGCGGGAGGTGGCCTACGAAGCCCATATCACCAAATATGCAGGCCATGGGAGAGAGCTGGCGGATCAGCTCTGCACCAGAGGGGCAGCCTGCCCGGAGGGGGCCTGCCTGGTGGTGGTGGGCGGCGACGGTACGGTCAATGAGGTGATCAACGGGATGCATGATTTTGAGCGGGTGCGGTTTGGGTATATTGCCACAGGAAGCGGCAATGACCTGGGCCGGGGCTTGGAGATACCCAAGGATCCCCTAAAAGCCCTGGAGGGAATTTTGAATGCTGCAGAGCCTTACCGGATGGATCTTGGGCTTGTGACGGACGGGGAGGGGAGAGAGCGGCGTTTTGCCATCAGCACCGGCATTGGCATTGACGCGGAGGTGTGCAGGCAGGCCCTGACCTCGGGGCTTAAAAAGGTTTTAAATCATCTGGGGCTTGGGAGCCTCACCTATGTACTGCTGACCGTGAAGTCCCTGTTTACCATGCCCACCACAGAGCTGACCATCTCTTTTGACAATGGGGAGAAGAAAAAAATATCCCGGATGATCTTTGTGGCCGGGATGAACCACCCCTGGGAGGGGGGCGGGGTGCCCATGGCGCCCAGGGCTGACTGCCAGGACGGGAAGCTGTCCGTGTGCTGTGTCTATGGGATTCCGCGCCTTAAGGCCTTCTTTCTGCTGCCTTGGCTGGTGCAGGCAAAGCACGAGGGCCTTAAGGGCTTTGAGATTGTGGACTGTGAGCAGTACGAGCTTGCCATTGCCCGTCCCATGGCAGTCCATGGGGACGGAGAGTATCTGGGAGATCAGACACATGTGACCTGCCGCTGTATGCGGGGAATGCTTCAGGTGATGAAATGATAGAACAATATATTAGCCATAATGGGGAAAATCTGTGGGATTTTGAGGTGGTGGCCTGCCCGGATGTGGAAAATATCAATCATATCCATCCCTTGAAACAGAAGGATGTGGGATATTTTGTGGAGTCTGTGAAGAAGGAGCCTCATATTCTGGGAGTGATTGTATTTGGAAGCGCTGTCCGGTTTGACTGCCACTCAGGAAGTGATCTGGATCTTTTGGTAATTCGGGATGATGAAGAACTGCGGATGGAAGGGTCACTGGATCAGATAAAAAGTGAGATGGATCTGGTTTTCAGTTTTCGATTGGGAGAGCGGCTGAAGAAGGAAATCGCCCGAACAGGGGTTGTTGTATACAGGAGGGGTGAGCATGTGTGATATCAGATATTTCAAATCGGCCTATCATTGCTATGATGTGGCGGCAAAATTAATGCGGTTCTATAAAAGCGATGAGATGTACCTGAATGATGTTGCATACAATCTGCAGCAATGCGTTGAGAAAACATTAAAGGCATTTTTGGAGTGTAAAGGAGTAACTGTCCCTCCGACCCACAGCATCCGTAAGCTGATTGCGATGTCCAGGAATCATGGGTCTGTTGTAATAATTACAGACTGGATTGAAAAAAATCAATTTGAGCTGGAGGCCTGGGAAACAGATACCAGATATAATTTTGATATTTGTCTGGAGGCAGAGCGCATTGAAACCGGGCTTCGGGAGGTGAAGCTTTTTCTGGAAAGAAATCATATGGGAAATTTATTAAATCCTGATTTAACAGATGAACAAAAGGCAAGCTTGAGAAAATTGCTCCCCCGGGATCTGGAAATACGGGACGATTTTGAGTGGAACTGCTATTACAATATTTTTAAGAAAAAGCTGGCAGATACAGCCGATACAGCGAATCCGGTGTAATTGACACCTTGTCCCTGCTTGCTGTACCTGTCAGGAATATATGAAGAAAAGGGGAACTATCATGGAGAAATTATTGGATTTTGTGAAGGAATTAAGCTTTGTCCGCGTGGCCGGGAGCCCGGAGGAGGAGCGGGCGGCAGAGCTGATTGAGCGTGAGATTGCCCTGGCCGGAGAAGAGGCCGGGAAGCCCAAGGTGCAGGGAGAGCGGATGACATTTTCCTTTCCCTTTGCGCGGGCGCACCGGTGTTTGGTGAAGGCAGGGGAGAAGGAGCTTTCCTGTGTGCCATACCTTGGATCCGGAAATATTGACCGGGAATGCAGGCTGTTATTCCTGGGGAATGGATCCGAGATTGATTTTGCCGGGGCAGGGGACTTAAGCGACACGGCAGTGCTGCTCAATAAGCTGGGGGATGAAAAGGTTTATAAGCGTCTTGTGGAGCATCACGCTGCGGCATTTCTTGTCCTGAAGGGGAAATATTATTTTTCCAAAGAGGAGGCGGCTCTGTATCCCATAAGGCTGCGGGAGCATTTCACGCGAAACGGTGTGATTCCGGGCTTTGTGATCACGGCGGCAGATGCTGCGGCCCTTGTGCGGGATGAGGTGAAGGACATATGGCTTACCCTGGAGCAGGAGAATTATGAGGCAAAGAGTCAGAATGTGCTGGCAGTCATCGAAGGGTCGGATCTTAAGGAGCAGTCGATTGTTCTGACTGCCCATTACGATTCTGTTCCGGTAGGGACGGGATCCTGGGACAATGCCACCGGGACCACCGCACTGCTGGCCATCTACCGCTATTTTATTGCCCATCCGCCCAGAAGGACGCTGCGTTTTGTATGGTGCGGAAGCGAGGAGCTGGGCTTGCTGGGATCGAAAGCATATGTCCAGCAGAACGAGAAGCTCTTGGAGGAAATTAAGTTTTGTTTTAATTTTGATATGTGCGGGACTATTCTGGGATCAAACATGATTTTTGTGACAGGAGAGAAGGAACTTGAGACCTTCGCGGAGCAGTATTGTAAGCTGGCCGGTTATTCCGCAGAGCTGAAGGCTCTGGTGCATTCCAGCGATTCCGCGCCCTTTTGTGACCATGAGATACCGGCGCTGGGCTTAAGCCGGGAAACCGCTTCGGCGGAGATCCATACAGGAAGGGACCTGATGGATACCTTGAGCGAGACGGCCATGGAGAAAAATGTGGACTTTGCCATCCGGCTGATCGGCGACGTGGCCAACGCTGCGGTTCTCCCGGTGAAAAAGGGAATGCCAAAGGAGCGGAAGGAGGATCTGGACAAATATTTCCACCGGGATACCGAGGAGAAGAAAAAGGAGGAGAAGAAGAGCTGACAGTGGCAGCTTGGATTATTCAGAAAACGGACCGGTATCAGCCCAAGAGAGTACAGAAACGAGGATATCTGGCAGGAAGCACACATTGCTTCCTGCCAGATTGCGTCTTGCCGGCAATGATCCAGGCGGCGGACCCTTGCTTTCCGCCTGCGGTGATCCAGGGGAATAACTTGTTATTTAATCAAGATTAATTTTCTTGTTCATAATGAAGCCTGACACCAGATACAGAATAACCCCAACCACCAGCTGGGAGATCAGAAGCACCAGGAACAGGGGATGATAGACCCGGGACATGGTGTTGATTGTAAATTCCAGGGAATTCAGTGTCTCGGGTGCAGCATTTGCAATCGCTATCAGGGGACGTATGGCGGTCAGTACCGATACGATCCCGTAGAAAAACTGCATGACAAAGTAAATAATCAGATAGGTGATTACAGTGGCAGCTACCTTATGCTTGGCAAACAGCTGTCCAATGGCAGCGCTGGCATAGCCGGTAGCAATGCTGTAGAAGCATCCGACCAGTGTCAAAGCTGCCAGAAAAAAGAGGGCGCTAAAGGGTGAGAGCCCCAGGAGATCCAGCAGTGAGAGAGAAACCTGGGAGGTTACGCCATTGACTGTAACGCTGGTATTGGTGAGGCTGTCAGTAAACAGGCTCCTGACGGCTGTGCCGAAATCGGAAAATCCAACCGAGGAGGCGAACAGCAGCAGGATCGACAGGTAGGTCAGCAGGATATTCGCAAGCCCCCAGCAAAAGCCTGTTATGCCTTTGGAATGGAGCAGCTGCCAGGGCGTGGCGGGCAGGGTAAAGGTCAGATAGCCCTGATGGGTGAACAGGCTGCGGTAAAAGGATACAATCAGGTAAATCTGGGTGATGATGCACAGTGTGATGACCATGATGAGGTAGGTTACCATCGTACCGGTGATCAGCAGCAGAGTGCCGGGATGTCCAAAGGGAGTCAGGCCCAGGATGACCATGCCAAGGATGGTGATGGCCACAAGCGCCAGCTGCAGAGGCAGTAAAACCCTGGCGGTAGATTTAAAATCGTGTTTTAATAATTTTCCTAACATCTGAATACCTCCCGAAATAGTGCGTCGACGGATTTTCCTTCCGTCTGGCGGAGCTCATCCACCGAGGACTGCAGGCGGATGGTGCCATTTTGCAGAAAGATCACCTCATCCAGGATATTCTCCACATCGGAGATCAGGTGGGTGGAGATCAAAATGGAGGCATGCTCCTCATAGTTGGAGAGGATGGTCTCCAGAATATAATCCCTGGCAGCAGGGTCCACGCCGGCAATGGGCTCATCCAGGAGGTACAGGTCCGCCCGGCGGCTCATCACCAGAATCAGCTGCACCTTCTCCTTGGTGCCCTTGGACATGGTTTTCAGCTTATCTCCGGGATTGATCTGGAGCTTTGCCAGCATATCGTAAGCCCGGAGGGAATCAAAGTCCTCATAAAAATCCTCAAAGTAGTCAATGATGTCCCGCACCCGCATCCAGTCATTGAGATAGGTGTGGTCCGGCAGGTAGGAGATGGCCTTCCTGCTCTCAATGCCAATGGGACGCTCGTTGACATAGATCTCGCCGGAGGTAGGTGTCAGAAGCCCGCAGATCAGCTTGATCAATGTGGTCTTGCCGCTTCCGTTGGGGCCGAGAAGGCCGATGATATGTCCTCCGTCAATATGAAAGCTGATGTTGTTCAGGACCGGCCGGCTGCCGTATCGCTTGCTCAGCTGTTTGCATTCCAGTAATGTCATGATGCCTCCTCCTCGTTGATCTGATTCATTAACCGTATGGTTTCCTCCCGCCGGAAACCAAGCTTCTTCATGTGGTCAAGAAATTCCCGGATAATCTCCTCTGCCAGGTCAGCCTTTAATTGTTGAATCATAGCGTTATCCTCCGTAATAAACCGTCCGCTGGTCCGCTGGGAATATACCAGTCCGGTACGCTCCAGCTCCGACAGGGCCTTCTGCATGGTATTGGGATTGACAGAGGCTTCCTGCGCCAGCTCACGCACAGAGGGAAGCTTATCTCCCGACTGATACACCCCGGATACGATATCCAGCTGGATCTTCTCGATGATCTGTAAAAAAATGGGTCTGTCAGAATTCAGGTTCCATGGCATCTAATCACCTCTTTTCTATTATTGCACATCCGAATGGGCATCCAGGTCCGCCCGAAGTGGATTCCATATGCCTGTGCATCCGAATGGGCATCCAGGTTCGCCCGAAGTGGATTCCATATACCCATGCATCCGAATGGGCTTCCCTGTCTTATTGTATTATCGTAATAATACAATAAGACATTTCTTAGTAATTGTCAATAGGAAATTGAAAAAGATTTTCGATATTCATTAGGAGTGATGTGAAAATGCTTCTTAAAGGTACGGATAAAATGCTCCGGTGTGGTGTAGCCGGTCTGCAGGCCGATTTCCCCTACCGTGAGGGTAGTGCTTTTTAAAAGCCGTGCGGCGTGCTCCATGCGGATCTGGGCCAGCAGGGCGGAGAAGGTGCGGCCGGTGGCCTCATGGATCCGTTTGCTGGTGTAGGTGGGCGTATAGTGGAATTTTTCCGCCAGGTCTTTCAGGGAGATCTTCTGGTAATTCCGGTTCATGTACTGGATCATGCCAAAGATCTGGGATTCACTGCGGCTCTGAAATGGCGGCAGCTCACAGGAACTCTCATAGCTCCGGAGCAGCCGGGCAAAGAGCATGGCCAGCTGGGTGTCCAGAAGCATCTCGTAATATTTCTCCTGGGAACAGCATTCCTGATACATGTCCAGGATCAGGGACTGCAGCGCCTGATCCTGTCCGGTATGAAAAATGATGTAATCGTTGGCGCCGGCAGCATAGATCGCGCCGGTGAAAAAGGAGGTCAGGATATTGTCGCTGTCCATCAGGCTGGAAAATACCTTTTCAAAGGCAGACCTGCGGATCAGGATATCCAGGATGGCGCTGTCGTCATACACATGGATATTATGTGCAGAGCCAGGCGGCAGAATGCAGAGATCCCCGGTATTCAGCTGGGAATGCCGGATGCCGATCTCATGCTGGCTCTGGCCCTTGAGCACATAGATGACCTCAAAGAAGTCATGGCTGTGAGTCTGGATGGGACTGTAGCATTGGTGCTTCAATACCGTGATATTTTGGCGGGAATTGGAGGGGAAGAACATTTCCTCCGTCAGGAGGAAGGGGACATCTGATGGGAAGGAGGGCAGGGAGCCTTTTTCGTAGCAGCTTTTCAGGTGCAGCTCATGAGGGGTCAGGGTGGTCAGGGATTGGTAGAGGGGGTTTTGAGTCATGGTGGGAGCTCCATTCTTGTGTGGGGGGAAGTGTGGGGGCAGGCTGCATCACA
>CAJUQB010000008.1:25607-44449 GCA_910588285.1 uncultured Lachnospiraceae bacterium | reverse complement strand
GGGGACGCAACCGCCCTCAACGCGCCGTCCGTGGCGCGGTTCGGGCTTCCGTCGGCATCCCTGCCGCCGGATTGCTGGCTGTGGGCAGAATATTAAGAAGCTCTAAGATTCTCCACAGTCGCGAGGCGGAATACATGTGATGCAGCCTGCCAGTTACAGCTTTGGCAGAGTGCACAAGTATGGCAGCGCAAGTGTGTGATGTGTGGCCTGCCAAAGTATAGGTTCGGCAGAGTGCACAAGTATGGCAGCGCAAGTGTGTGATGTGTGGCCTGCCAAATATAGTTTTAGGCAATATTATAGCGAGTAAGATAAAATAAGTCAATACAATAGATAAAATATACACTTCCCACACGGCGTTCCAAAGGGTAAAATAACGGATAGAATGATTCAGAAGGACATGGACGGCATTCCAGAGCTAAGCTGTACCCTTTGCCTCACAACCCCCTTCCCAACTCCCCCATGTCCATCCCCCCCCTCTGAATCCAAGGCAAAATAAAAACAAGGAGGAACACCATGCAAATCACCAACCTAAAAGTAAACCACATTTCCAACCCAGTAGGCTTCTGCCTGTCCCCGCTTGTCTTTTCCTATGTGGTGTCAGAGAGCACAGGGAAAAAGCAGGCGGCGGCAAGGATTCTGGTGGCCCGGGATGCGGCCATGACGGATATCTGCTATGACACAGGGCTTCGGGAGGATATAGACAGCCTGGCGTATGAGGCGGATTTTACGCCGGATCCGGCATCCCGCTACTACTGGAAGGTATTTGTGACAGCAGACGACGGGGATATCGGAGAGAGCGAGGCCGCTTATTTTGAGACAGCCAAGGATGCCGGGGATATCAAAGGAAGCTTCCTCATTGCCCGGAAGAGCCTGGGCGTGGATTATTTTACTAAGAATTTTGAAGTCAGGGGTGCCGTGCAGAGAGCCCGGATTACGGCCTCTGCCTTAGGCATCTATGAGGTGACGGTCAATGGACAGCGGGCCGGAGAGGAATATTTTGCGCCCGGCAGCAATGACTATGACCAATGGATTCAGTATCAGACCATAGATGTGACAGGGCTTCTGGCCCAGGGGAAGAATACCATTACTATGGCAGTGGCTCCCGGCTGGTACAGCGGGTATTTCATCTGGGAGGGAAACAATCATATATATGGGGACAAAAAGGCGGCTCTGCTGGATCTGGATATTCAGTATGAGGACGGCTCAAAAGTCTGCATTGCCACCGATGAGAGCTGGAGGGCCCAAGGCGGCCTGGTGACAAATTCCGAGATCTATCACGGAGAGCATCAGGATGCAGCCGGGGCGGCCCCGGAAGACGGCGGGGTGGCAGTCTATGAGAAGGCCAGTGAAGGAGCCCTGTCCGGCGGGGAACAGAGCGGCAGGGCGGATGCGGGAAGCGGGAACATAAAAGAACGGCTGCAGCCCAGGAGAAGCCTGCCGGTGGTGGTGAAGGAGACGCTGCAGCCCAGGCGGATCCTGCATACGCCGGCCGGAGAGACGGTTCTTGATATGGGCCAGAATATGGCAGGCTGGATCTCCTTTGTGTGCCGGGAGCCTCTGGGGACCAGGCTGTATTTCCAGTTTGGGGAGATCCTCCAGGACGGTAATTTTTACCGGGAGAATTTAAGGACTGCCAAGGCGGAGTTTTCCTACATTGCAGACGGGCAGGAGCGGGTGGTGCGGCCTCATTTTACCTATTATGGCTTCCGCTATGTGAAGCTGACCGGATTTACGGGAGAGCCGCAGCTGTCTGATTTTACGGGAGAGGTGATTTATTCAGACCTTACTACAATCGGCCATCTAACCACCAGCAACAGCCTGGTAAACCGGCTCATTGCCAATACAATGTGGGGCCAAAAGGGGAATTTTGTGGAGACGCCTACCGACTGCCCCCAGCGTGACGAGCGCCTGGGATGGACCGGGGATGCCCAGGTATTTTCCGGTACGGCATTGTTTCAGATGGATGCGGCGGCCTTTTTCTCCAAGTACTGCTATGATATGATGCAGGAGCAGAAGGAGCATGACGGCTGTGTGCCCTTTGTGATCCCGTCCCTTCATATGAAGGACGGGGGCTCCGCCGCCTGGTCGGATGCAGCCACAGTGATCCCCTGGAATGTGTACCTCTACACCGGGGATCCGAGTATTTTGAGGCAGCAGTATCCTTCTATGAAGATGTGGGCGGACTACATCCGCAGGAAGGATGAGGAGACAGGGGGCAGAGGACTGTGGCAGTGCGGCTTTCATTTTGGGGACTGGCTGGCCCTGGACGGCGGGGATCCCATGTTTCCGACGGGAGGAACAGAGGAGTTCTATGTGGCCTCCTGCTATTACTATCTGTCCACGCTGCTGACGGCCAAGGCGGCTGCCGTACTGGAAATGCAGGAGGATGCAGAGCGCTACGGCCGGCAGGCAGACAAGATCAGAAATGCCATTGTGGAGGAGTATTTTACAAAGACCGGCCGTCTGGCAGTGGCTACCCAGACGGGATATGTGCTGGCCCTGGCCTTTGGCATCTGCCCCGAGGAATTTAAGGACCGGGTGGCAGCGGATCTGAATGCACGGCTTATCAAGGATAAGGGGTATCTGAAAACCGGCTTTGTGGGGACGCCCTGCATCTGCAGGGTGCTGTCAGAGTACGGATATCATGAGATGGCCGTGAAGCTTCTGCTGAACGAGGAGTGCCCCGGCTGGCTGTATCCGGTGCGGATGGGGGCAACCACCATCTGGGAGCGCTGGGATTCCGTTATGCCGGACGGAACCATGAATCCCCAGGGTATGAATTCCCTGAACCATTATTCCTACGGATCGGTGGTGGAGTGGATGTACCGCTGCCTGGCAGGCATCCGCCCGGTGGAACGGGCCGCGGGCTTCCGGTCCGCCTGTCTGGCGCCGCTGCCGGATTACCGTCTGTCCCAGGTATCGGCAGCCTATGATTCGCCTGCGGGACGTTTTGAGAGCGGCTGGAAGCTTGTGGGAGATCAGGTGCAAATGCACTTTGCAGTTCCATTCGGCGCTGAGGCAAAAATAATACTACCACATGCAGAAAAATCTATGGTAGAATGCAATGAGGAAATTTTTATCCAATGTATGATGCAGGAGGGGGATACGGTAACTGCCACAGTGGGCTGCGGTTGCTATGACATCATTTATAAGCCTACAATATCCTATCGAAGAGATGATGTTCTGCCGGATCAGGTGCCGGAGATGATTATGGATATTTGATGAGACTATTGTTAGGCATATTGTTCGGAATTTTATAGAAGTGTGGGAAGGGACATGGACAAAAACAGTTTAAAAAAGGCGGTTCTGCCTGCCAGTGTAGTGACGGCGGTTTTCTTTCTGAACTACTTTTGCTTTGGAAGAGAGAATGCGATTATTGGGCCTTTTTTGACGTTATCCTTCCTGAAGTTCAAAGATATGGAGGACTACCGGGGGTGCATGCTGCGCACTCTTGGTGTGTACTGCATTATGGCGGCAGCGGCTTGGGCTGCATTGCTGCACCCGATCCTTACAGTGGTATGTAATGGCCTGGCGCTGTTCTGGATCGGGTATTTTCTTATTGATGAGTACAACCCGCTGAATTACTTTCCGGCTGGGATGGCATTGATCTTTTTTCAGAATTCACCGGTTTCCCTGGGACGCCTGCCCCTGCGCCTTTTGGCCCTGGCGGTGTCTTTTTTCCTGATATTTATATTTTTAGGCTGCAAAAGCTGGCCCAAAGAAAAAGTCCCCGGACTGTGGAACGGCTGGCTTTGGAGGGCTTTTCCCTGTGCAGGCGGCTTTTGGAGGAGCTTGTGCAGGGAAAAGCCGAGGAGGCCCGGGATACCCAAAGGTGTCTCTGCCAGTGTAACAGAAGCCTGAGCCAGAAGCTCTATGAAGCAAACCGCGCTGCCCTGGGACGGGAGCTGCCCCAGAACCGTTTCTGCGGCTGTGTGGCCTGTTTCCAGATGATGGGATATCTGGCAGGCCAGGCTCTGTCCGGCAGGCCGGAGGAGGGGAAGGCGCAGCTGGCCTATACCCTGATTGGAGCGGCGGCTGTCCTGGCTGGGAATATGTGGGTGTTCCGGATCCGCGCCTGGCGTCAATGCCAGTATGTGATGGAGCTTTTGGAGGAGCTTTCAAAGCGCCTTGCCTCGATACAAAGCCTGCATCGGGAAGCGCGCATCCATGCCATGAATCAGCTTGTGGTAAAATCATATCTTCTGTCCAGCCGGATGGAGGAATTCAACCAGACTGCAGTGAAGGAATATCAGCGGAAGGATGTGGAGCAGTTCATCCGGGAGCATATGCAGAAGGTGGGACGGCAGATGCTGGATAATTATATGGGGGAAAGAAGGGAGATGGTTTCATGCAGGAGGAGCTGCTGAAGCAGCTGCGGGAAATTACAGAAGAGGAAAAGGAGATTCTGGCGGGCCGCCGGGAGGTGGAGAAGCGCATTTATACCCGGCAGCGGGATTTTGTGATCGGCGGGAAGCAGATGCTGGAAAAGGGGAAGCTGATCGATATCCGCACCCATACCCGTTTTGTACATTTTCCCAGGCACAGCCATGATTATATTGAGATCATCTACATGTGTGCAGGAGAGACCACCCACATTGTAAATAATACGGAGCGTGTGGTGCTCCGTCAGGGAGACCTGCTGTTCCTGAATCAAAATGCCACCCATGAGATCTATCCTGCCCGGGAATGCGATATTGCAGTTAATTTTATCGTACTTCCGGAATTTTTTGATAATACCTTTGAAATGATTCCCGAGGAGAACGTGATCCGCGATTTCCTGGTGGGGAGCCTTCAGCAGAACCGCAGAGGCTTGGATTACATTTATTTTCAGGTGTCCCAGGTCCTGCCGGTACAGAACCTTGTGGAAAATCTGATCTGGTCCTTCCTCCATAAACAGGGAAATACGAGAAATCTGAACCAGACCACAATGGGACTTCTGATGCTGCATCTGACCAACTGTACCGACCGAATTTCCGGACCGAATCCCAGGCAGTATGAGCAGAGCCAGATGTTTACGGTACTGCGTTACATAGAGGACCATTACCGGTCCGGAACGCTGACGGAGCTGGCGGGGCAGATGAATCAGTCTGTGGCGGGGCTGTCCCGGTTCATCAAGAAGCAGACCGGCTGGAACTTCCGGCAGCTTTTACAGCAAAAACGCCTGAATCAGGCAGTATTTCTGCTGACAACTACGAATGTGACGATTGAGGAGATTCTGGTGGCAGTGGGGTACGACAATAGCAGCTATTTTCACCGCATTTTTCGAGAGCGTTATGGAACTACGCCTAAGAAATATCGGGTGGAGCGTAAAAAATAATAAAGCATCCTTGGTTTACGAGAAATCTATTCGCGAATTGAGGATGTTTTTTGTATCACTAAGTATGTGCATATAATAAAAAATTAGCAAAAACAAAAATGTTTACAAAGGATACGAAAGAGGAAGCGTTATGGCAAATTACACGATTGGCGATATGGTCTACGAGAGCAGGAGGGCTCGCGGCTATTCCCAGGAAGAACTGAGCTTTGGAATCTGTTCGACATCTTCTTTGTCAAGAATTGAGAACGGCAGCCAGATTCCTGGAAGAAAGATTTTTGAAGCATTGATGCAAAGGCTTGGAATATCGGATTCGCTGTACAGCGCCTATATCAGCAAAGAGGAGATGGAGATTTGCCGTTTTGTGGAGAAGCTTGTGTGGAGCCTGGAAAGGCTGGATTTTGCCGAGAGTGAGAGACTTGTGCATGAGCTGGAAGGCAGGCTGGGAAAATGCCATAACCTGGAGAAGCAATATGTTTCATTTGCCAAGGCAAATATTTTTCTGCATAAGACAGGAGATCATGGAAGGTTCTTTGAACTGCTGCTGAAGACCATTCGGATCACCATGGCGGATTTTGATCCCCAAAAGGGCATTGAGCGCAGGCTTCTGACCTTTCATGAAATTACCATTTTGAACAATATTGCGATTGAGCTTTATAACCGCGGGAGAAAGGAGGAGGGTCTGAGGCTGTTGTTCGAGCTGAAGGACTATATGGAAACCCATATTATTGACGAACAGGAGAAGGCGAGAAAGTATCCGCTGGTGGTGTATAATATCTCTACCCGTCTGGGGAAGCTGGGACGGTACGAGGAAGCGTATTCCCTCTGCAGCCAGGGTATAGCCTGCTGTATTGAGTACAGCAAATTGGTGATTCTGCCGTATCTGTTGGCAAACAAAGCATACGCGGCCGCAGAGTTAGGCCGGATGGAGGAGGCGGAAAAGGCATTTCATCAGAGTATCATCCTGCTTGAGCTATGCCAGAAAGAGGAATGTGTGGAAAAGATCAGGCAGGATGTCCGGGTGAAATACGGGTTTGAGGTTTAGGATGTCTCAATCATGTCACCTAAAATAAAGGAATGGATTTCTTTTGACATAAGGTTCACCTCCGTTCGATCTGGTGTAGTGCTTTGTGAGAAATTCCGCACGAATTGTATTGTAGCGAAAAATGTCGATAAGAGCCATGCTATTTGACGGAAGTTCCGTATAGTGCAAATAAGGACGGTATTTTTGTAAAATAACGTCCTTATTTTATTGTTTTCGGCGGGTTATAATAGGCATATCAAAAAAAGCAATCAGGAAAGGAGTAAGTATGGGGAATTACTATTTGGCGATTGATATTGGCGCATCCAGCGGACGCCATATTCTGGGGCACATTGAGCATGGGAGGATGGAGCTGTTGGAGGTGTACCGTTTTGAGAACGGCCTTGTGGAGCGCAACGGACATCTCTGCTGGGATCTGGAGAAGCTGTTTACCGAGATTGTGGCCGGCCTGAAGAAATGCGGGGAGCTGGGGAAGATCCCGGTGAGCGTAGGCGTGGATACCTGGGGCGTGGACTTCGTTCTGCTGGACGGCAATGACAAGGTGCTGGGGGACACGGTGGGATACCGGGACGGCCGCACCAGGGGGATGGATGAGAAGGTTTATGAGATTATTTCCGAGGAGGATCTGTATGCCAGGACCGGCATCCAGAAGGCAATATTTAATACCGTTTATCAGCTGATGGCAGTAAAGCAGCAGCACCCGGAGCATTTGGAGCAGGCCCAGGCCATGCTGATGATTCCGGATTATTTCCATTTCCTTCTGACCGGGATCAAGGGCCAGGAGTACACGGAGGCTACCACAGGGCAGCTCATCAGCCCCCAGACAAAGGATTGGGACTATGAGCTGATTGATCTTTTGGGGTATCCCCGCCGGATCTTCCAGCCGGTACATACGCCGGGGACGGTTGTTGGGAATTTGCGTCCGGAGCTTGTAAAGGAGCTGGGCTTTGACTGCCAGGTGGTGCTTCCGGGCACCCACGACACGGCGTCGGCAGTGCTTTCCGTGCCGGCCAATGACGATGATTTCCTGTATATCAGCTCCGGCACCTGGTCCCTGATGGGGATCGAGACCAGGACTGCCAACTGCTCGCCCCAGAGCAAGAAGGCCAATATCACAAATGAGGGCGGCTACGGATACCGGTTCCGCTATTTGAAGAATATCATGGGTCTGTGGATGATCCAGAATGTGCGCAAGGAGCTGGACAACAAATATTCCTTTGCAGAGCTCTGCGACATGGCTGCAAAGTGCGATGGCTTTTCCTCCCGGGTGGAGGTGGACGACGACTGCTTCCTGGCGCCGGAGAGCATGATTGCCGAGGTACAGCGGTTCTGCCGGGATACGGACCAGCCGGTGCCAAAGACGCCGGGGGAGATCTCCGCAGTGATTTACAACAGCCTGGCAGAGTGCTATTCCAGAACAGCCCGGGAGATTGAGGAGATCATGGGGCGTACCTACAGCCGGATCCATGTGGTGGGCGGCGGCTCCAATGCCGTATACCTGAACCGGCTGACTGCCAAATGCACCGGGAAGGAGGTCCATGCAGGCCCCACGGAGGCCACGGCCATCGGGAATCTGACTGCCCAGATGATTCAGGCGGGAGAATTCGGCACCGTGGAGGAGGCAAGAACCTGCATTTATGAGTCCTTCGGGGTGAAGAAATATTAAATTTAACTATAATATGTTGGAAATTTATAGAAAATAAGGAGAATTTATCATGACAAACAAGGAGAGATATGCATCCGCTAAGGAGATGTATGCAAAGACAGGCGTTGACACGGAGAAGGCTATGGAGATCCTGAAGGAGCTGCCGATTTCCCTTCACTGCTGGCAGGGGGATGACGTGATCGGCTTTGACCATGACGGCCCCTTAACCGGCGGAATCCAGACTACCGGCAATTATCCCGGCAAGGCCAGGACCCCCCGGCAGCTGATGGAGGATATTGAGAAGGTGATTGCGCTTGTGCCCGGTAAGGTGAAGCTGAATCTCCATGCCTGCTATGCGGTATTTGAAGAGGGAGAATATGTGGACCGGGATAAGATCGAGCCCAGACATTTTGCAAAATGGGTGGAGCTGGCCAAGAAGTACGGTATTGGCATTGATTTCAACCCCACCTTTTTCTCCCATCCCAAGATGAAGGACGGGCTGACCCTGTCAAGCCCTGATCCGGAGATCCGCAGGTTCTGGATCGAGCACGGCAAGGCCTGTATCCGCATATCCAGCTATTTTGCGGAGGAGACCGGCATCCCCTGCGTGATGAACATCTGGACCGGCGACGGCTACAAGGATGTGCCGGCAGACCGCATGGGCCCCAGGATGCGCTATAAGGAGTCCATTGAGGAGATTCTGTCAGAGCCCTTTGATTACAATAAGGTGAAGCCCTGCGTGGAGTCCAAGGTGTTCGGCATCGGCGTGGAGGCCTACACAGCAGGAAGCGCGGAGTTTACCTTGAGCTTTGCGGCTGCCCACAGGGACAAATGCATGCCTCTGATGGACAATGGCCATTATCACCCCACAGAGGTGGTGTCTGACAAGATCCCGGCCCTTCTCTGCTTCTATCCGGAGCTGGCATTACATATTACAAGAGGCGTCCGCTGGGACAGCGACCATGTGCTGCTTCTGGACGATGAGACGAAGGAGATTGCCAAGGAGATTGTCCGCAACAATGCCACGGACCGGGTTTACATGGCGCTGGATTACTTTGATGCAAGCATCAACCGTATTTCCGCCTGGGTGGTGGGCTTCCGCAGCTGGCAGAAGGCTATGCTGATGGCTCTGTGCACCCCCAATGAGGAGCTGAAGAGGCTGCAGGATGAGGGGAATTTCACCAAGCTGATGGTAATGCAGGAGGAGGCCAAGCTTCTGCCCTTCGGCGATGTGTGGGCCGAGTACTGTGAGCGCTGCGGCGTGGCCGGGGATACGGCATGGTTTGACGAGATCCTGGCATATGAGAAGGACGTGTTGTCCAAGCGGTCATAAGCCGGCTGTCCGGATACGCAGGCAGCAGCGCTTATCCGGGGAAAGGAGAGAAGTATGAATATGAATTTTATTCATCCGGCAGACCAGCTGGTGATGATGATGGACCGGATCTACAGCTACGGCATGACCACCACCTCGGGCGGCAATCTGTCGATCAAGGATGAAAATGGGGATGTATGGATTACCCCGGGCAGTATTGACAAGGGGAACCTCACCCGAAAGGATATGGTGTGTATCCATCCGGACGGCTCCATGGAGGGCATCCATGTGCCCTCCAGCGAGTATCCCTTCCATTTGAAGCTGTATGAGACCAGGAGCGATATCAAGGCAGTGCTCCACGCCCATCCCCCTGCGCTGGTGGCTTTTAGCATTGTACGGCAGATTCCCAATACGAAGCTGATCCCCAATGCTTATGTGGGCTGCGGCAGGATCGCCATGGCGGAGTACGGCCTGCCGGGCAGCACGGACCTGGGAGAGAAGATCGCCAGGGAATTTGCCGACGGCTGTGACATTGCGGTGCTGGAGAACCATGGCGTGGTGGTGGGCAGCGACAGCCTGTTCAATGCCTTCAAGGCCTTTGAGACCCTGGATTTCTGCGCCAGGCTGCAGATTGATGCCTCCATCATCGGGACGCCCAAGAGCCTTTTGGAGAGCGAGATCAAGCTGAAATATACCTCCGACCATTTTGAGATGGAGGAGTTTGTTCCCCAGGTGATTACCAGCCAGGAGAAGGAGGCCAGGAAGGAAATGTGCAATTTTGTCCACCGGGCCTATGACCAGAAGCTGGTGAATGCTACCCAGGGCTCCTTCTCCCGGAGGATGGAGGGCAATGATTTTATCATCACGCCCTACAATGTAGACCGGAAATATCTTCAGGTGGATGAGATTGTCAGCATCCGCGGGGGCAGACGGGAGGCAGGCAAGGTGCCCAGCCGTTCCATCCGCCTTCACCAGGAGATTTACCGCCGGCATCCAGAGATCAATTCCATCATCATTGCCCATCCGCCCAATATTATGGCTTATGCAGTAACAGAGGCGTGCCTGGATTCCAAGTCCATCCCGGAGAGCTATATTCTGATGCGGGATATTCCGAAGCTGGATTTTGCACAGTTCTACCAGAAGCCGGAGGAGACGGCCGGGGTATTCAATGAGAGCACACCCATTGTGATCGTGAACAACGACTGCGTGGCAGTGACCGGAGACAGCCTCTTAAAGGCCTTTGACCGGCTGGAGGTGGCGGAGTACAGCGCCAAGGCCCTGGTGTTTGCCCATAATCTGGGGGAGATGGTGGCCATCAATGAGGGTCAGATCAAGGAGATCAAGGAAGCGTTTCATTTGAAATAAGCAGGCCTGCAGGAACAAAAATATCACCAAAAATGAACCCACATTTTTGGTGATATTTTTTGTCTGAAAATCTGTGTTTTTCCGGGAGTCTGTCCTTGACAACCAAACAAAAACAACATATAATAGAGGAGAAAACAAAGAAAACCAACAAACGGAAATCTTTTAGGAGGAACAATATGGTATCAGAATACGAAATCAAAAAAGAGATTTGTGACATCGGCAAGCGGATCTACAACCGCAACATGGTTGCGGCAAATGACGGGAATATCTCCGTAAAACTCAATGACGACGAGTTCTTATGTACTCCCACCGGCGTGTCCAAGGGCTTCATGACACCGGACTACATCTGCAAGGTGAACCGGAAGGGAGAGGTGATCCAGGCAAACGGCAGCTTCCGTCCGTCCTCTGAGATCAAGATGCATATGCGGGTATATGAGGAGCGTCCCGACGTGAATTCCGTGGTGCATGCACATCCCATGTATGCCACCAGCTTTGCCATTGCCGGTATTCCGCTGACACAGCCCATTATGCCTGAGGCAGTCATTGCCCTTGGCTGTGTTCCCATTGCCAAGTACGGAAGACCTTCCACCATGGAGATCCCGGAAGCAGTCTCCGAGTATGTACAGTATTTTGATGCCGTACTTCTGGAGAACCATGGAGCCCTCACCTATGCCGATTCTTTGCTTTCCGCATATCTGAAGATGGAATCCGTAGAGTTCTATGCACAGCTTCTGTATCAGTCCAGAGTGCTGGGCGGCCCCAAGGAATTCACTCCGGAGCAGGTGGAGGATCTGTATGAGATCCGCCGTCAGTTCGGCATGAAGGGACGTCATCCGGCCAACCTGTGTCCCAATACCCTGGAGGGCAAGCCCAGCTGCCATAATTGCGGCGGAGGCTGCGGCAGCCACAAGAAGGGCGCGGATGCAGATCTGGTGGCAGATATCACCAAGAAGGTTATGGAGCAGCTGGGATTTTCCAAATAGTCACACAGGAGTGAATTAGATGGAAGAAAAACAGATTCAAGAGATTGTTTCTCACGTGATTGCCCGGATGGCAGGAGAACGGGATGACGCCCCGGCGGCCGGCATCCCGGCACGGGCAGCTGCAGGAAGGGCGGAGGTTACCCTTAAGGGAGCGGTGTGGCTGATTCAGGAGATTGAGCAGGAGGCCCTCCGGATGGGGGTGAAGGCCGTGGTGGCTGTCACCAACCGCGGGGCCAGGCCGGTGGCGGTCCACTGCATGGACGATTCCTACATAGCAAGCTATGAGATCGCTCTGGGGAAGGCGTACACCTCAGCAGCCCTGAAGATGGCGACGGCTGATCTGAAGAAGCTGGCCCAGCCCGGCGGAGAGCTGTATGGGATTCAGCACACCAATGAGGGGAAGATCGTGATCTTCGGCGGCGGCGTTCCCATCACAAGGGACGGCGCAGTCATTGGCGGGCTTGGAATCAGCGGCGGGAGCGAGGCACAGGATACGGCGCTGGCGCAGTACGGTGAGAAAAGGATGAAGGAGGCAGCAGACTTATGGCAATAAATGAGTCACAGCTTAAGCTGATTGTATCGGAGGTCGTAAAGCAGCTGAACAGCCAGGAGGAGGCTCCTGTCGGTCAGCTTGGAATCTTTAACGACATGAATACGGCAATCGCAGCAGCGAAGGATGCCCAGAAGGTCATGCAGCAGATGCCCATGGATTTTCGCGAGAAGATCATCGGTAAGATCCGTGAGAAGACGATGGAGAACGCAGAGCTTCTGGCAAAGATGGGGGTGGAGGAGACCGGCATGGGAAATGTCGGCCACAAGATCTTAAAGCACCGCCTGGTGGCCGAGAAGACTCCGGGAACGGAGGATATCACCACCACAGCCTGGTCCGGCGACCGGGGGCTTACCCTGATTGAGATGGGGCCCTTTGGGGTCATTGGTGCCATTACTCCCTGCACCAACCCAAGCGAGACGATTATCTGCAATGGAATCGGGATGATTGCCGGCGGCAACACCGTGGTGTTCTGCCCCCATCCGGCAGCCATCAAGGTTTCCAATTTTGCAGTAGATATGATAAACCGCGCCTCCCTGGAGGTGGGAGGGCCTGTGAATATTGCAGTGTCCTTAGAGCATCCCACCATGGAGACCAGCGCGGTGATGATGAAGCATCCGGATATTCACCTGATTGCAGCCACCGGAGGCCCCGGGGTTGTGACCACTGTCCTGTCCTCCGGGAAGCGGGGCATTGGGGCAGGGGCGGGGAATCCGCCGGCGCTGGTGGACGATACCGCAGATATCCGCAAAGCAGCCATGGATATTGTAAATGGCTGTACCTTTGACAACAACCTTCCCTGTATTGCAGAGAAGGAGGTAGTGGTGGTGGACAGCGTGGCGGACGAGCTGATTCACTGGATGCTGAAGGAATGCGGATGCTATATGGCCTCCAAGGAGGAGCAGGAGAAGCTGATGTCCACCGTATTTACCAAGGGAACGGCCCTGAACCGGAAATGTGTGGGCCGGGACGCCAAGACCCTCCTTGGAATGATCGGTGTGAATGTGCCGGATGAGATCCGCTGTATTATTTTCGAGGGGGAGAAGGAGCACCCGCTGATCGCGGAGGAGCTGATGATGCCCATCCTTGGAATTGTACGTGCAAGGGATATTGACGATGCCATTGAGAAGGCCGTGTGGCTGGAGCATGGCAATCGCCATTCCGCCCATATGCATTCCAAAAATATTGATAACCTGACACGCTACGGCAAAGCAATTGATACAGCCATTTTTGTAAAGAATGCGCCGTCCTATGCGGCTCTGGGCTTCGGGGGAGAGGGCTACTGCACCTTTACCATTGCCAGCCGTACCGGCGAGGGGCTGACCAGTGCCAGCACCTTTACCAAGAGGCGCCGCTGCGTCATGTCAGACAGTTTGTGCATTCGATAGGAGGACATTTGTATGGCAGTAAGTGAAAGAGATATAGAGGCCATCGTAAAGCAGGTGCTGGATGGCATGCGGGACCCCAGCGCCCTGGCGGGAAGCACGGCCAAGGCTGCAGGCGGGGCAATCCCCAAGACCAGCCGGGTGGCGATGCTGACCGGGCTGGAGCATTATGACATCAAGGAATTTCCCATTCCCGAGATCGGGGACGACGAGATCCTGGTGAAGGTGGAAGGCTGCGGAGTCTGCGGCACCGACGCCCACGAGTTCAAGCGGGATCCCTTCGGATTGATTCCCGTAGTCCTGGGACATGAGGGAACCGGCGAGATCGTGAAGATGGGAAAGAATGTAAAGAAGGACAGCGCAGGCAAGCCCCTGGCTCTTGGCGATAAGGTTGTGACCTGCATGATCTTCAAGGATAATCCGGACATTACCATGTTTGACTTAAACAAGCAGAATGTGGGCGGCGCCGACGTATACGGGCTGCTTCCGGATGACGACATCCATCTGAACGGGTGGTTTGCAGATTATCTGGTGATCCGGGGCGGGTCTACGGTATTTAACGTAAGCGATTTGGACCTGAAGTCTCGGATCCTCATTGAGCCCTGCGCCGTGCTGATCCATGCGGTGGAGCGGGCCAAGACCACCGGGATCCTGCGGTTTAACAGCCGCGTAGCCGTACAGGGCTGCGGCCCCATCGGCCTGATCTGCATCGCCATCCTAAAGACCATGGGGATCCAGAATATTGTGGCCATTGACGGCGAGCAGAAGCGTCTTGACTTTGCCAGGGAGCTGGGAGCTTCCCAGACGGTGAATTTCAAGGATTTCCAGGGGATTGAAGCTTTGACGAAGGGTGTGCAGGATGCCTTTGGCGGCTATCTGGCGGATTTTGCCTTCCAGTGTACCGGCTCCCCGGTGGCTCATGCCAACATCTACAAGTTCATCCGCAACGGCGGAGGCTTGTGCGAGCTGGGATTTTTCATCAACGGCGGAGACGCTACCATCAACCCCCATTTTGATATCTGCTCCAAGGAGATCACAACGGTTGGTTCCTGGGTATATACCCTCCGGGATTATGCAACCACCTTTGATTTCTTAAAGAGCGCAAAGGCGATCGGGCTGCCCATTGACAAGCTGATCACTCACACGTTCCCGCTGGAACAGATCAATGAGGCGCACCGCACCAATCTTGCCATGGAGGGCCTCAAGATCGCAGTGATCAACGAATAATCGGAGGATAAGCAATGGCACAACAGGCAGTGGGAATGATTGAGGTATTTGGTCTGGTATGCGCGTTTGTGGCAGGGGACGCCGGCTGCAAGGCCGCCAATGTGACCCTGGAGCCCTTTGACCGGAACAAACCGGCCAATGCAGATGCAATGCCTATACCGCTGATCATCTGCGTCAAGTTCCGGGGCAGCGTGGAGGACGTGACGGCAGCAGTGGAGGCTGCGGATGCGGCGGCGCGGCAGCTGACAGGCGTGGTCAGCAAGCATATCATGCCGGGACCGGTGGAAGATACGGAAATGATGCTACATTTAAATGGATTGGATAAATCATAAGGAGGATAACTATGGCACAGGAAGCTTTAGGAATGGTAGAAACAAGAGGACTTACAGCAGCGATTGAGGCTGCGGACGCAATGGTAAAGGCAGCAGAGGTATCCCTGATCGGGACAGAGAAGATTGGCTCCGGACTGGTGACTGTTATGGTCCGCGGAGATGTGGGCGCGGTAAAGGCAGCCGTAGAGAGCGGCTCTGCCAGCGCATCCAGACTGGGCGAGCTGGTTGCCACCCATGTAATCCCAAGACCCCACGGAGACGTTGAGAAAATCCTTCCTACCCTGAAATAGGAGATAACCTATGAAATCATTAGGATTTATAGAGGTCAGCGGTGTAGTGGCGGCCATTGAGGCCCTGGACACCATGGTAAAAACCGCAGACGTGGAGTTTGTTACCTGGGAGCGGAAGCTGGGCGGGCGGCTGGTGACCATGATCGTCCAGGGAGACGTGTCGGCGGTTACCCAGGCAGTGGAAACTGCGGCAGCCCAGTGCATTTCCGACAAGCCCCTAGTACATGCTGTGATCGCAAGGCCTCATGAGGAAACCATAAAAATGGTGGAGCTGAGTGCAAGCCGTTTGCACAATCTGCCAGTGATATGATAAAATGTAGGCGGTGAATGTAATGCCAGACGAAAAAAATGTAACGCCGGCAGAGAAGCCGGAGAAACCGGCTGTACCGAAACGGGCAGCCAAAGCAGCGGCGAAGGAAGCGCCAAAGGAAATAAAGGAGGTACCAAGAATGGCACAGGAAGCTTTAGGAATGGTAGAAACAAGAGGACTTACGGCAGCGATTGAGGCTGCAGATGCAATGGTTAAGGCAGCAAACGTTGTCCTGATCGGGACAGAGAAGATCGGTTCCGGGCTGGTAACCGTTATGGTCCGCGGCGATGTAGGAGCCGTGAAGTCTGCGGTAGAGGCAGGGGCAGCCAATGCGTCCAGGCTGGGCGAGCTGGTAGCTACCCATGTAATTCCCAGGCCTCATACCGATGTGGAGAAGATTCTTCCCACACTGAAATAGGTTCATAAATGCAGCACAGCATATACATGGAAATGTATAGAGAACAGGAGCTTTTCAGATGGTGGATGAAAAAAATATCGAACAGATCACCAGGCTGGTGATGGAAATGCTCCGGGAGGACAGCGGCAGGGAAGAGGGCTTCATGGTGCCGGTGGGCGTGTCCGCAAGGCACGTACACCTGACTCAGGCAGACGTGGAGACTCTCTTCGGAGCCGGCTATCAGCTGACTAGAAAAAAGGAGCTGATGGGCGGGCAGTTTGCCTCCAATGAGCAGGTAACTATTGTGGGAACCAAGCTTCGGGCCATTGAGAATGTAAGGATTCTGGGGCCGGTGCGCAAGGCTTCCCAGGTGGAGATCTCCCAGACAGACGCCATGAAGCTGGGGGTGAGGGCTCCCCTTCGGGATTCCGGGGATATTGCGGGCTCTGCACCCATTGCAGTCGTTGGCCCCAAGGGAGCGATTTATTTGAAGGAAGGCTGCATTGTGGCCAGAAGACATATCCACATGTCCCCCGGGGATGCCCGTACGGCCAAGGTAAAGGACAAGGATGTGGTTTGTGTCACAGCAGACAACGCGCGGGGGACTACCTTTGAGGAGGTATTGATCCGTGTAGATGACAGCTTTACTCTGGAGATGCACATAGATACGGATGAGGCAAATGCATCCGGCATCAAAACAGGGGATGCAGTTGTCATTCATAAGTAAAGGGACGAGACAGTATGATGATAGGAACCGTAGTGGGGAGTGTTGTTTCCACACGCAAAAATGAAAATCTGGTGGGAAACAAGTTTCTCATCGTGGAGCCTCTCAAATCAATGAAGGCTTCTGGAAATAATATCGTTGCCGTTGACAACGTGGGGGCAGGAGTCGGGGAAGTAGTTCTGGTTGCCATGGGAAGCGCGGCGCGCATTGGCTGCGGCAAGGAGAACCAGCCGGTGGATGCGGCGATTGTGGGCATTGTGGACAACGGAACAGAATTGGAGTAGAGTGTCATGGAACGCATGGGCAGAACGGAAGAATCAAAAAAAATGGGATTAGAGGAGCTGATTGCAGTCGTAAAAAATGCAGGTGTGGCAGGGGCAGGCGGAGCAGGATTTCCCAGCTATGGCAAGCTTTCAGACCGGGCAGAGACCATTATCTTAAACTGTGCGGAATGCGAACCCCTCCTCCGGCTGCACCGGCAGCTGTTGGAGGCGCATACCTATGAGATCTTAAGCACCCTTCAGGTGATGGCGGAGGCAGTGGGCGCATCCCAGGTTATCATCGGCGTGAAGGAGGCCTATACTGCCGCCGTGGATGCCGTCCGGGCAGTTTTAAATTCCTTCCCCATGATTTCCTTAGGGCTTTTGCCTGAGATCTATCCGGCGGGGGACGAGGTGGTCCTGATCCATGAGACGACCGGAAAGGTTGTCCCGCCGGGAAGCATCCCCATTGAGGTGGGGGTGGCCGTGTTCAATGTGGAGACGGTTTACAATATTTACCAGGCCCTCCAGGAGCGGCCTGTGACCAGGAAGTATATTACTGTCACCGGGGCGGTGGAGCGTCCCTGCACCCGCATCGTGCCCCTGGGCATGGAGGTGGGCCAGGTAGTGAAGCTTGCGGGGCGCGTCACTGTTGAAAATCCGGTGTACATATTAGGAGGCCCCATGACAGGCCCCATTGCGGGAGCCCATGATGTAATCACTAAGACCTCCAACGGAATTCTTGTGCTGCCGGAAAACCATCCGGTGGTATGGAAGAAAAGGGGGAATTCCCAGATTAATTTGAAACGTGCAATGGCCTCCTGCTGCCAGTGCCAGATGTGTACGGATCTGTGCCCCAGGTATCTTCTCGGGCATCCGATTGAGCCTCACGCTTTTATGCGGGCAGCCTCCAGCGGCACAACACAGGATTTGGCGCCATTCTTAAATACCATGTTCTGTGTTTCCTGTGGCCTGTGCGAGATGTATTCCTGTATGCAGGGATTGTCTCCCAGAAGCCTGATCCAGGAATATAAAGCGGGGCTTCGCAGAGAAGGGATTCCGGTTCCCAAGGACAGGCCTTTGGCTTCGGTGAAGCAGGAGCTTGCATACCGCAAGGTGCCCTTAAAACGGCTGCAGTCCAGGCTGGGTCTCAATGTCTATGACCATCCGGCGCCGCTGGATGAGACGGAGGTTACGGCAGGGAAGGTCAGGATCAAGCTAAGCCAGCATATCGGCGCACCGGCAGAGGCCCTGGTGGCAGCTGGCGATGCTGTGGAGGCCGGGCAGCTGATCGGCCGGGCGAAGGAGGGGGCATTGAGCCTTCCGGTGCATGCCTCCATCTGCGGAATCGTACAGGATGTGAACGGGCAGGCGGTCACGATTGCAGGGCGGTGAGAAGGCCGTGCAGGCAGTCACGATTGCAGGGCGGTGAGAAGGCCGTGCAGGCAGTTGGAAGCAATGGCGTGAAAGTTCGCGGGAATATAATTAGACAAGGGCGGTAATGGCAATGAGTAGAGCAATTGGAATGGTAGAATACAAGACGGTGTCCACAGGGATCCTGGCAGCGGATCTGGTGATCAAGACGGCGGAGGTGGATGTGATCGAGGCTCAGACCGTGTGTCCGGGAAAATATATTCTTATTTTTACCGGTGATATCAGCGCAGTGCGGGCATCCATTGACGCGGCCTCCGCGGCTTATCCGGAGC
>CAJUQB010000008.1:0-25597 GCA_910588285.1 uncultured Lachnospiraceae bacterium | reverse complement strand
TGATCGACAGCTTCCTTCTGGGGAATCCCCATGAGGGGATCTTTCCGGCCATTTACGGCACGGCGCAGATTAAAAACCGCAATGCCCTGGGGGTTCTTGAGACCTTTGACGCAGCAGCAGTTTTTGTGGCGGCGGATGAGGCGGCTAAGACGGCGGAGGTGGAGCTGATTGAGATCCGTGTGGCCAGGGGGATGTGCGGCAAGTCTTATGTGTTCCTTACCGGCGAGGTGGCGGCTGTGGAGGCAGCCATTAAAAGGGCCAGGGAGGCAGTAAGCCAAAACGGAATGTATCTGGACAGCTCCGTGGTGGCAAGTCCTGACCCCAAGCTGTGGGAGACGATTTTGTAACCGGGTGTTCATTTCATAATAATGGAGAGACATGCGATGCTAGCAGCAGAGAGAAGAAATGAGATTTTGACCCAGCTTAGAATGGAAGGCAGGGTGATTGTTGCTGACCTCAGCAAAAAATATGATGTGACGGAGGAAACCATCCGGCGGGATCTGGAGCGGCTCGAGCAGGATGGGGTTGCAGAGCGCACCTACGGGGGGGCTGTCTTGAAGGAGAATACCAAGGATGAGCTCCCGTTTTTGGTGCGCAAACGGGCCAATGTGGAGGCAAAGAAACGGATTGCGGCCAGGATTGGCGAGATGATTGAGGACGGGGACCGGATTATGCTGGATGCCAGCACAACGGCCCTTTTTGTGGCGAAGCAGATCCGCCAGAAAAGCAATATCACGGTGATTACCAACTCCATTGAGATCCTGCTGGAGCTGTCGGATATGGAGGGGTGGCGGGTGATGTCCACCGGGGGGACCCTGCGGGCGGAGGCCCTGTCCCTCTTGGGCTATCAGGCGGAGCGCATGGTCAGCGAGTTCTATGTGGACAAAGCCATTATTTCCTGCAAGGGCGTGGATTACCATAAGGGGATCACGGATTACAATGAGCGGGAAGCTGGGATTAAGAAGCGGATGATGTCCTCAGCAGCCACCAGGATCCTGGCAGTGGACAGCAATAAGTTTGAACGGGTGTCCTTTACGAAGATTATGGATTTTACGGAGCTTGATGTGGTTGTGACGGATTATGAGATGGATGAGGAATGGAAGGAGAAGCTGGAGGATTGTAAGGTTCAGGTGTTGGCGGTGTAGTAGGTTGCCCTTTAAGTATGCATATTTTGCGCATTTTTATATATTATGCACAAAATATGCATATTTGACAATTATGCGAAATTTATGCATAATAGGAGGGGAGGGAGCAGACTATGAATTATGTAGCAATTATTGGTGATATAAAAGGCTCAAAACAGATATCAAATCGCAGTCAGATACAAAAAAAACTGGGTCATGTACTAAAAGATGTAAATGAAACATATAAGGCAGATATTTCAGCAAAATTTATTATTACATTGGGAGATGAGTTTCAGGGGCTTCTGGGAAGAAGTAAGTACGTTTTTGATATAATTAAATTTATCCAAAAAGAAATGTATCCAGTCAGGCTGCGTTTTGGAGTGGGGATTGGAGAAATAAGCACAGATGTGTTTTCAGAAGCCGCATTGGGGGCTGATGGGCCGGCATATTATGCAGCCAGGAAAATGATGGAACAATTACGGGAACAGGAAAAAAAATTAAAAAAGCAGGCTGCAGATATTCAGATTTCAATATACAATACGGATAATTTTGAAGTCGCAGAGCTTAATATGATTCTATTGCTTATGAAGACGATTGAAGATCGCTGGTCTGATAAGCAAAGATTTACAGTATTGGATATGGAACAAAACGGTGGCAGCCAGGAAGAATGTGCAAAGCGCATGGATACAAGCCAGTCAACAGTTGCGCGGAGGCTGGCTGATGGAAATTATTTGATCTATCAGCATGCAAAGAAGGTAATCAATGAGGCATTGAGAAGATTGGAGGAAGGATAAGTGTTAACCAGGTATTTGCTGGTACTTGGGATTCTTTTATGTTCAGAATGATAAGAGTGCAAGGCATAAGGATAAAAAATATAAGGGCGTATTATTGCATTCCTTCGCATATTATGCGGCAGTTTTTCTGGTAATCCTGCCGGTTTTCAGTTTAGACATGGTTCTTGCAGCAACCTGTTCAGCGGCGGCCCATTTCGTAATCGATACATTAAAATATGTCTTTTGGGTTAAAAAAGTAATTAGAAAAAAAGAATATTTGTTTGTTCTGGATCAATGTGTGCATCTAATCAGTATATTTACGCTGGCATATATGATGGATGCCTGGAATTTTTCAATGGGGCAGGCAGGGATTGTAAATAGCATTTTGAGCATGTATGGCTTTCGTGCAGAAACAGCTGCAAGATGGGTCGCAGCGATTTTGCTTATCCATGCACCGACAAATATTTTTATACAGACTTTTCTCGAGGATTACAGGCCAAAGGGTGATGGGACAATTATTAAATCGGATAACAAAGCGGGAAGAAGAGTTGGTACAGTAGAACGGTTGCTTATGCTCATTTTTCTGTCGGCAGATCAGTATGCAGCAGTGGGGTTTGTGCTTACTGCAAAGTCAATTGCCAGATACGATAAAATCGCAAAGGATGAAAAATTTGCAGAATATTATTTGCTCGGTACTCTTGTAAGTACTTTGTGTGTGGTTGCATGCAGAATGTTGGTTTTACCATGAAAAGCTTAACATCATTTTATTTTCAGTACTAAAAATAGAATCCTTCCGCATATATTCTAACAGGATATGCAGGAGGATTTTTTATGGACAATTTGAATACAGCTGCTTACGATATTTACCGTGATATCAGTGAACGTACCAAAGGAGAAATCTACTTAGGCGTGGTGGGCCCGGTGCGGACCGGGAAGTCCACCTTCATCAAGCGGTTTATGGATCTCTTAGTGCTGCCGGGGATGGAGGATGAACACAGCAGGGAACGGACCCGCGACGAGCTGCCCCAGTCGGCCCAGGGAAAGACCATTATGACCACAGAACCGAAATTCATCCCAAAGGAGGCGGCCCGGGTAAAGCTGGCGGAGGATGTGGAGGTGAATTTAAGGCTCATCGACTGTGTGGGCTTCATGGTGGAGGGGGCCAGCGGCCATCTGGAGGACGGCTCGGAACGGATGGTGAAAACCCCCTGGTTTGACTATGAGATCCCCTTTACCCAGGCGGCGGAGATCGGCACCCGGAAGGTGATTGCAGAGCATTCCACCATCGGGATTGTGGTGACCACGGACGGCAGCTTTACGGAGCTTCCCAGGGAAGGTTATGTGATGGCAGAGGAGCGGACAGTCCAGGAGCTGAAAAAGCTGGGGAAGCCCTTTGTCCTGCTTTTGAATACCCAAAAGCCCTACAGTGAGGAGACGGCGAGGCTTTGTGAGGAGCTGGTAGAAAAATACCAGGTGACGGTGCTGCCGGTAAACTGTGAGCAGCTGCGGAAGGAGGACATTTTACATATTCTGGAGAGCGTGCTGTATGAGTTCCCCATTGCCCGGGTAGACTTCTATATGCCCAAATGGGTGGAAATGCTTGAGAGCGGCCATCCCATCAAGGCCAGCATCATTGAGAATGCGAAAAACATCCTCACCGGGATCTCCTATGCCAGGGATGTGCAGCGGATGGATTTTACCCCTGCCGGGGAATATTTGAAGCGGATGAAGCCAGAGAAGGTGGATCTTGCCCTGGGGCGGCTTGCAGTGTACATGGATCTGGACGAATCCTACTATTATGCCAATATGAGCGAGCTGGCCGGAGTGCCCATCACCGGGGAGTATCAGCTGATCTCCATGGTAAAGGAGCTGGCCCAGATGAAGCAGGAGTACGGCAAGGTGTCAAACGCCATGGAGGCAGTGCGGCAGAAGGGCTACGGCGTGGTGACGCCCCAGCTGTGCGATATTGAGATTCAGGAGCCGGAGCTCATTAAGCACGGCAGCAAGTACGGCGTGAAGATTAAGGCCCAGTCCCCCTCCATCCACATGATCCGGGCCAATATAGAGACGGAGATTGCCCCCATCATCGGCAGCGAGGAGCAGGCCAATGACCTGATCCGCTATATCAGGGAATCCAGAAACGAGGAGGAGGGCATCTGGAAAACCAATATTTTCGGGAAATCCGTGGGCGAGCTGGTGGAGGACGGCATCCGCGGCAAGATTACCATGATGGATGACGAGAGCCAGATCAAGCTCCAGGAGACCATGCAGAAGATCGTCAATGACAGCAACGGCGGACTGGTCTGTATTATTATATAAAGATTTACATTTCTACTCCCTTCCTGTATAATAGAGGCTAGAGCGTGTTTGAAAATTCATTCTCGCCATCTGCACGCTCCACTTTGCGGTATATTCGGACCAAATTCAGGTTACATAGCCCGCTATGCGCCCTTCATTTGGCCCAAATCTCCCACAAAGTGTAACGCACAGCTGCCGGAAAGCAATTTTCAAACACGCTCTAGCGAAATGATGTTAGACCATATGATACAGGAAGGGAGATTTTTATGAATATCCGTTTTTTTAATGCGAAGATCCTTACCACCAATGAGGACAAGTCCTTCACCATTGTGGAGGGGGAACTCTGGGTGCAGGGGAATACCATCTGCTACATTGGGGATGGCAGCAGCAAGGAGAAGGCCCCGGGGGAAGGGGGCCAAAAGATGCTCCCCTGGGATCGTGAGATTGACGCTGAGGGGAACCTGCTGATGCCGGGCTTCAAGAATGCCCATACCCATTCCGGAATGACCTTCTTAAGGTCCCTGGCTGACGATCTGCCTCTGCAGGAGTGGCTGTTTGACAAGGTATTTCCCAAGGAGGGGCAGCTTCTGGAGGAGGATCTCTACTGGCTGACAGCCCTGGCCAACCTGGAGTATCTCACCAGCGGGATTACCACTCAGTTTGATATGTATTTCTTCCAGTATGAGGTGGCAAGGGCCTGTGCGGATATGGGCTTCCGGGTGGTGCAGACCAGCGGCCTCAACAATTTCGGCGGTACGGTGGAGGAGCTGGAGGAGAAATATTTAAAGCTTAACGACTACCATGAGCTGTCCTCCTACATTCTGGGCTTCCATGCGGAGTACACCACCAGCCGGGAGCTGATGGAGGGGGTGGCAGGCCTGGTGCAGAAGTACAAGGCGCCTCTCTTCATGCACAATTCCGAGACAAAGCTGGAGACGGAGGAATGCCGGCAGCGGTATGGGATGAGTCCTACCCAGCTTTTTGCGTCCATGGGCATGTATGATTTTGGCGGCGGCGGCTTCCACTGCGTGTGGTTTGACGAGAAGGACATGGAGATTTATCAGAAGCAGGGGCTTTCGGCAGTGACCAACCCCGGCTCCAATTCCAAGCTGGCCAGCGGCATTGCGCCGGTGAATGAATTTGTGAAGCGCGGCATCAATGTGGCCATCGGGACGGACGGGCCTGCCAGCAATAACTGTCTGGATATGTTCAAGGAGATGTTCCTGGTAAGCTCCCTGGCCAAGCTTCGGGACATGGATGCAGCGGTGATGGATGCCAATGAGGTGCTCTATATGGCTACCGCAGGCGGGGCAAAGGCCATGGGGCTTTTCGACTGCGACCGTCTGGCAGTGGGCAAGAAGGCGGACCTGATTATGATTGACCTGATGCAGCCCAATATGCAGCCGGTGATCAACATTACCAAGAACCTGGTGTACAGCGGCAGCAAGCAGAATGTGAAGCTGACCATGATCAATGGCAGGATCCTCTATGAGAATCAGGAATTTCAGGTGGGTATGGACATTGCCGAGATTTACCGAAGAGCCAATGAGATTGTGGCAAGAATGAAGTAGGAGCGGGGCATGAAGATTACGTTTATACACCACAGCAGCTTCTGTGTGGAGCTTGGGGATAAGGTACTTGTGTTTGACTATTTTAACGGAACCTGCACCAGAGGGACAGAGCAGGTGGATGTGATTCCGAATTTTCATTTTCAGGGCAGGATGCCGGAGTTTGAACCGGATCAGGAGATCTATATGTTTGTGAGCCACAGGCATCAGGACCATTTTGACCCGGAGATTTTCCGGTGGGCGGACAAATATCCCAGGATCCGCTATATTATGCCGCGGCAGATGAAGTTTAACGAGAATTATTTTGCAAAACGGGGGCTTGACCCTGCCGTGAAGGAGCGGATTGTTCCGGTGGAGCTGGTCGGGCAGGTGACCCTGGAGGGGCTCAAGATCGAGACCTTTGTGTCCACCGATGAGGGTGTGGCCTACCTGGTAAGCGCGGGCGGCAGGTCTGTCTACCATGCCGGGGACCTGCACTGGTGGCACTGGGAAGGGGAGCCGGAGGAGTTCCTTGACTATCAGGAAAAGCTCTACAAAAAGGAGATGGACCGGCTGGCCCAGCATCATGTGGATGTGGCCTTTGTGGTTCTGGACAGCCGCCTGGACAAGGGAGTCTTCTGGGGCCTTGACTATTTTCTGGAGAAGGTGGATGCGGACTATGTGATTCCCATGCATCTGTGGCAGAGGTATGAGCTGATTTCGCAGTACAAGGCATTGCCGGATGAGGGCAGAAGGAAGGAACGGGTACTGGAGGTCACCGGGGAGAACCAGGTATTCGTTACTATTCACGGCCCGAGGGGCCGCTCATAGCAACGATTCGGGGCGATATTTAAAGTTTTGCTACGCAAAAATCGCCCCTCACTCCTGAATCATGTTCTCACGGAATGCGCAGCTAGTGCGCATTCCTGACCCGTGAAAAGTAACAGGTATTCCTTTGTTCAGATACTTGAAATAGGAAACGGCTTGTGATATGATAAAGCATTGATAGGAGGTGTGTGAAATGGCATTTTTCGGAAGTTTTTTACAGTATTTTATTATTCTTGTAATTTTGGCTGCATTGGGCGTGGGCGGTATCTTTTTGGGAAGATTCCTTCGCAGGAAAAAGGACGCAAAGAACGCGGCAGCGGCTCCAGGTACAAATGATTGATACGGATGAGCGATAAAAACAGCGACGGACATTGGAGGATTTAGTGTGAAGAAATATGGAGTAAATGAGCTGCGGAGAATGTATCTGGAGTTCTTTGAGAGTAAGGAGCATCTGGCAATGAACAGCTTTTCGCTGGTGCCCCACAATGATAACAGCCTGCTGTTGATCAATGCGGGCATGGCTCCCTTGAAGCCTTATTTTACCGGCCAGGAGATTCCGCCCAGGAAACGGGTGACTACCTGCCAGAAATGTATCCGTACCGGAGATATTGAGAATGTGGGCAAGACGGCAAGGCATCTTACCTTTTTTGAGATGCTGGGCAATTTTTCCTTTGGAGATTATTTTAAACATGAGGCCATTGCCTGGTCCTGGGAGTTTCTGACCGAGGTGCTGGGCATGGATCCACAGCGCCTGTATCCCTCCATTTACGGGGAGGATGAGGAGGCTTTTGCCATCTGGAACCAGGAGATCGGGATCCCGGCGGAGCGGATCACAAGGTTCTACCGGGATGAGAACGGAGACTGCGACAATTTCTGGGAGCATGGGGCAGGCCCCTGCGGCCCCTGCTCGGAGATCTATTATGACCGGGGCGAGAAGTATGGCTGTGGCAGCCCGGACTGCAGGGTGGGCTGCGAGTGCGACCGTTTCATGGAGGTGTGGAATAACGTATTTACCCAGTTCGATGGAGACGGCCATGGCCACTATGAGGAGCTGGCCAATAAAAATATTGACACCGGCATGGGGCTGGAGCGTCTGGCTGTGGTGGTTCAGGAGGTGGATTCTGTCTTTGACATTGACACCATGAAGGCCATTCGGGATAAGATCTGCGAGATCGCCGGTGCGACCTATCAGACAGATGCCGGGAAGGATGTTTCGATCCGTCTGATTACAGACCATATCCGCTCTACGACCTTTATGATTTCCGACGGGATTATGCCCTCCAATGAGGGACGGGGCTATGTGCTGCGCCGCCTGATCCGCCGGGCTGCTAGGCATGGACGTCTCCTGGGGATTCAGGGGCTGTTCCTGGCCAAGCTGTCCGAGACGGTTATTCATGAGAGCAGGGACGGCTATCCGGAGCTGTGGGAGAAGCGTGACTTCATCCTCAAGGTGCTCTCCCAGGAGGAGGAGAAGTTCAATAAGACCATTGACCAGGGGCTGGGAATCCTTGGCCAGATGCAGCAGGCCCTGGAGCAGGAGGGGGGCAGCGTGCTCTCCGGTGCAGATGCCTTTAAGCTGTATGATACCTATGGCTTCCCCCTGGATCTGACTCAGGAGATTCTGGAGGAGAAGGGATTTTCCATTGATGAGGCTGCATTTACTGCCTGTATGGAGGAGCAGCGCAGGAAGGCCAGGAGCGCCCGGAAGGAAACCAATTACATGGGATCGGATGCAACGGTCTACGATGAGATCGATCCGTCTGTCACCTCTGCCTTTGTGGGATATGACCGGCTGACACATACCTCTGAGATTACCGTGCTGGCTACGGCAGAGGAGCTGGTGGAGGCCCTCTCCGATGGGGAGCAGGGAACCATCCTGGTGAAGGAGACGCCTTTCTACGCCACCATGGGCGGACAGAATGCAGATATTGGCTTGATTGCGGCAGACGGGAACGAGTTCCTGGTGGAGGATACCGTGAACCTTAGGGGCGGCAGGATTGCCCATGTGGGAAGAGTGACAAAGGGCATGTTCAAGGTGGGAGATACGGTGACTCTGTCTGTGGATGCCCACAGGCGCGGGCTGATCGGACGGAATCACAGCGCCACCCATTTGCTGCAGAAGGCATTGCGGGAGGTGCTTGGCACCCATGTGGAGCAGCACGGTTCGGATGTGAATGCGGACAGGCTGAGGTTTGATTTTTCCCATTTTGCAGCCATGACGGCAGAGGAGCTGGCCCGGGTAGAGCAGATTGTAAACGACAAGATCCAGGAGGCACTTCCGGTAGTGACTAAGGAAATGACCCTGGAGGAGGCCAAGAAGACCGGGGCCATGGCCCTCTTTGGCGAGAAGTACGGGGACAGTGTCCGGGTGGTACAGATGGGAGAGTTCTCCGTGGAGCTGTGCGGAGGCACCCATGTGGCCAATACCAGCTCTATCAGCGCTTTTAAGATTCTGTCGGAATCCGGTATTGCGGCCGGAGTGCGCCGGATTGAGGCAGTGACCTCCGAGGCCCTGTTTGCCTACTATGACAGACTGGAAGAGACGGTCAATGAGGCTTCTAAGCTGTTGAAGACCAACCCGGCCGGCCTGGTGGAGAAGGTTGCCCATCTCCAGGCAGAGCTGAAGGCCCTCCAGAGTGAGAATGAATCCCTGAAGAGCAAGGCGGCCAAGGATGCCCTGGGAGATGTGATGGACCAGGTGGTTGAGGTGAAGGGCGTGAAGCTTTTGGCCGCAGGCGTGGAGAACGTGGATATGAACGGTCTGCGGGAGCTGGGCGATTCCCTGAAGGAGAAGCTGTCAGAGGGCGTGGTTGTTCTGGCCTCTGCCGTTGACGGTAAGGTGAGCCTCATTGCCATGGCCACAGAGGGCGCTCAGGCAGCAGGAGCCCATGCAGGCAACCTGATCAAGGCCATTGCAGGCAAGGTCGGGGGAGGCGGCGGCGGCCGTCCCAATATGGCTCAGGCCGGCGGCAAGAATCCGGCGGGAATTCCGGAGGCTATAGCAGAAGCAAGGACTGCGCTGGAAGGGCAGCTGAAGTAAAAGGCTTCAAAATGATTATTGAAAATGCCAGGAGCCCTTCAGATATGTTTTATCTATTCCGATATATAAACCAGAAAACAGTGTGAATGGATTTGCACGCATGATAGCTAAGGAGGGCACCCCAATGAACAGAGTAGGAAGCTACGGATATTATCAGAAGAGCACATATGACAGCACTGTCCGCAAGGATCAGGCGGAGAAGGCTGCCGGCAGCCGTACCCAGAAGACATCGGACCAGAAGGAGGTCAAGCTCAGCTACCGGGCTCAAGAGCTGTTGAAGGAGCTGCAGAAGACATATAAGAATATGGATTTCATGGTAGCGGAGTATGAGACAGACGAGGAGGCCTCGGAATACCTCAGCAGAGGGACCAAGGATTACAGCGTACTGATTGATCCTGAGGAGCTGGAGAAGATGGCAGCTGACGAGGATCATAAGAAGAAGAACCTGGCCCTGCTGGATGAGGCTACCGGGAAGCTGGATGAGATGAAGAAGCAGCTGGGGGACGACGGGGAAGAGGTGAAGCACCTGGGCATCACCATTGGCTCGGACGGAACCGTGAGCTTTTTCGCAGAGCTGGAGCAGATGAGCGAGAAGCAGCAGGAGCGGATCGAGAAGGGCCGGGAGGCAAAGCGGCAGGAGAAGGCAGAGGCTGCCAAGGCAGACCAGCGCAAGGATCCCTACCGTAATTATGGGAAGACCACCGGAAAGCATGCTACGGTCAAGGCAGATACCATGGAGGAGCTGCTGGATAAGATCCGGAATTTTGACTGGAGTACTGTGAAGAAGGAAACAGAGCAGGCCAGCGGAAGCAGGTTTGATACCAGTATTTAAGAATGATAAGGGGGGAGCCGTCTGGCTCCCCCTGTTCCATGCCTCTCAATCTAACAATTCTGCAAGTCTTATCCAACATATCGGCAGTAAAGCCCAAAGCTTACTGCAACCACCTTGTCTTTTTCAATCTCAAGATAAATCCCGTAATTGTCAATGCCAACGCCCGTGATGTAGTGGGAAGCGACTCCCTCCTCCAGTGCAAATCCAAGGGCTTTTTGTGCCAGGCTGGTCTCTGATTCATATCCCAGGGTATTCAGGATCGAGACGGCCTCCCGGGCGTCCATGCCAGGGGCAATCCCCAGGACAGTTACCCCCTCAATGGGATTGTTGTATATGAGAGTAGTGGCATCTAAATATTCCAGGGAACATACCTCCTGCCCATTCAGAGTACCAATGAAATATGTCTCGGATTCATCCTCAGAGGAGAAGGCCACCTGGAAGCTGCCGGACAGGTATTCCTCCACAGCATCCAGCCCGCCGTCCATATAGAGCAGGGCAAGATCCTTGTCAGAGGCAGCCTTAAGGATATCCTTCCGGATATGGGCCAGGTGGGGCTTTGCGTGAGCAGAGACTGTCTCGTAGGTGAGGTTTTCCCAGGGAAGCTCTATGGGAGAGGCAGAGCCGAAGACTTCCCCGCGCCAGGCTTCAAATTCCCCGTCGTCATAGGTGTGGGAGGCTCCGGAGTGGGGATCGGTCACCAGATAGACAATACCGTTGCCGTCTGTATCCGCATCATCCGGAAAAGCATTCCCTTCATAGTCCTGGGGATAATATTCCTTCTGCCAGCCGCTGACCTCATAGGCCATGGTATAGGCATTGCTGCTCTCATCATAGCGGTGGAGCATATAGGGCCAGAAATCATTGTGCAGGCTGTGGTTGTGGGAGGCCTCCTCCATCAGCAGGCCATTGTCATAAAACGTCAGGGAGGGAAAGCCGTAAAATTTTTCCGCCAGCTCTCCGGTTTGGGGATTGTAGCCCCAGACATAGGCAATCATATCGGCCATGGTGGCATTGGTAAAACAAAACACCAGCTCCTCCTGGCCGTCCTGGTCCACATCCGCGATGGCAAACAGGTTGGAATCCATGGCACCGTAGTCCATGACGTTCAAAGTCATGCCATCCGGCAGCATGGAGCCATACAGGATGCCGGACAGGATGTCTGCATAGGCATGACGGATCTGTGCCAGAGTACGCTCCTTCTCATCCGCTTCCTTCTCTGCGGCATCCGTATCTGTGGGCGGATTGTCCTCCCCGGCATCCGTATCCGTGGGCGGATTGTCTGTCCCCGGTTCCGACTCCGGGGAATCCGAGGGGAGGCTCTTATCATCGTCTGATGGACTGGCCGGATCCTGGGATCCAGGAGCGTTTGTATCGTTGGCAGGTGTGGTGGGAGCCTTACTGCAGCCGCCCAGGCTGAAAAGCATCAGGGCGAGAAGCAGTATCAGGCAGCTTAATTTTTTCATAATCTCTCTCCTTTGTGATGGTAAAAAGCCCTCCGGGCAGGATGCACGCCTCCCGGAGGTGAAATTAGCCGTGAACGGCACCGCTCGGGCGCGAAGAATGCGCAGAGCGCATTCTTTATTAGAGGCTGTTAGCCAGGCCGCTTATTGTGCAGCTCCGGAACGCTTATTGTGTGGCTTTTGGAACGCTTATTGTGCAGCTCCGGAACGCTTCATATTCTTCTGGGCTGTGGACAGCATCAGCTTGATCCGGTTCAGCTGGTTGACCTCAGAGGCTCCAGGATCGTAGTCAATGGCCACAATGTTGGACAGGGGATACCGGTGCCTAAGCTCCTTGATGACCCCCTTGCCCACCACATGGTTGGGCAGGCAGGCAAAGGGCTGGGTGCACACAATGTTGTTGGTGCCGGTGTGAATCAGCTCCAGCATCTCCCCGGTCAGAAACCATCCTTCCCCGGTCTGATTGCCATGGGAAACGATGGGCTCTGCGTATTTGGCCAGGTCTGAAATGTGGGCAGGCGGGTCAAAATGCCTGCTCTTTTGGAATTCGTCCCTGGCAGCGCTTCGAAGCCATTCCATGGCCTTGATCCCTAGGTTGCACATGCGCTTGGTCTTTTTGCTCATACCCAGGACATCTGCCTTGAAATTCGCGTTGTAGAAGCAGTACAGCAGGAAATCCGTCAGATCCGGCACAACGGCCTCAGCGCCCTCGGATTCCAACAGCTCCACCAGGTAATTGTTGGCGGCAGGCAGGAATTTGACCAGGATCTCGCCCACCACGCCCACCCGGGGCTTCTGTATGTCTAACAGGGGCAGATTGTCAAAATCCCGGATAATTTCCCGGCAATACCGCTTGAAGGTACGGTGGGAGACTGCCTTGGTGGTGGACACCAGGGCAATGCATTTTTTCTTCCATTTTTCATGGAGGGCATTGGCAGCCCCCGGCGTGGCCTCATAGGGCCTGGTGCGGTAGAGGCAGCGCATGAATATGTCCCCAAATACCAGGGCATAGAGCCCCTTCTGGATTAAGGGCAGGGTGAGCTTAAAGCCGGGATTCCCCTCCAGTCCGCTGAGATTGATGGAGATGACCGGAACCTCCGGGTATCCGGCCTTCTCCAGGGCCCGGCGGATAAAGCCGATGTAATTGGAGGCCCGGCAGCCGCCGCCTGTCTGGGATATGACCACAGCTGTTTTCTCCATATCGTATTTCCCGGAGAGCACCGCATCCATGATCTGGCCCACCACCATCAGGGAGGGGTAACAGGCATCATTGTTGACGTATTTTAACCCAATGTCCACAGCAGTTTTATTGTCGTTCTCCAGAACCACCAGTTTGTATCCCGCAGCCTGGAAGGCAGGCTGAAGGAGCTCAAAGTGGATGGGCGACATCTGGGGGCAGAGGATGGTGTAGCTTTTCCGCATCTCTTCGGTAAATACCACGCGGTGATAGCTGGCAGGCACAATGGTGCGGGGCTGGTGCTGCTTCTCCTTGACACGGATGGCAGACAGCAGGGAGCGGACGCGGATCCTGGCAGCGCCTAAGTTGTTGACCTCATCAATCTTCAGGCAGGTGTAGATCTTGCCGGATCTGGTCAAAATGTCGCTGACGCAGTCTGTGGTGACAGCATCCAGGCCGCAGCCAAAGGAATTCAGCTGGATCAGGTCCAGATCCTCCCTGGTCTTGACATAATTGGCGGCAGCGTACAGCCGGGAGTGGTACATCCACTGGTCCATAACAATCAGGGGCCGCTCTACCTGGGCCAGATGGGAGATGGAATCCTCTGTCAGCACAGCCAGGCCGTAGGAATTAATCAGCTCGGGAATGCCATGATTGATCTCAGGATCCACATGGTAGGGGCGCCCGGCCAGGACAATGCCCCGGCGTCCGGTCTCCTCCATGTATTTCAGGGTTTCCTCCCCCTTGCGCCTCATCTCGTCCCGGACAGCGGTAAGCTCCTGCCAGCCGGCATTTACCGCCTCCCGGACCTCCTGGGCAGAAATGGAAAATTCCTCGGCAAATACCTGTTCCAGCTGCCCGGACAGCACGGCAGGGTCCGCAAAGGACATGAAGGGATTCAAAAACCGCATCTGCCCGGAGGTGATTTCATCTACATTGTTCTTGATGTTCTCCGCATAGGAGGTGACAATGGGGCAGTTGTAGTGATTATTGGAATCCGGAAACTCATCCCGCTCATAGGGGATGCAGGGGTAGAAAATGAAATCTACCTTCTGTCCGATGAGCCAGGACACGTGCCCGTGGGCCAGCTTGGCCGGATAGCACTCGGACTCACTGGGAATGGACTCAATGCCCAGCTCGTAAACCTTCCGGGTGGACTGGGGGGAGAGCACCACCCGAAACTTCAGGGAGCGGAAAAATGCGGCCCAGAAGGGATAGTTCTCATAAAAATTCAGCACCCGGGGAATGCCTACCGTTCCGCGGACTGCCTCCTCCCGGGGAAGCGGCTCATAGTCAAACAGCAGGCTGTTCTTGTATTCAAACAGGTTGGGAATCTGCTCCTTGTTCTTTTCCTTGCCAAGGCCCCGTTCGCAGCGGTTGCCGGTGATGTACTGGCGGTTGCCGGAAAAACGGTTGATGGTCAGCAGGCAGCTGTTGGTACAGCCCTTGCAGCGGGACAGCTTTGTATCAAAGGTCAGTGCATTGATCTCCTCAATGGAGAGCATGGTGGAGGTACTGTCCGCCTCATGGCGCTCCCGGGCAATCAGGGCAGCGCCGAAGGCCCCCATGATCCCGGCGATGTCCGGGCGCACAGCCTCACAGCCGGCAATCTTCTCAAAGCTTCTAAGCACCGCATCATTGTAGAAGGTGCCGCCCTGTACGACGATATGCTGTCCCAGCTCGCTGGCATCGGATACCTTGATGACCTTGAACAGCGCATTTTTGATGACAGAGTAAGCCAGGCCGGCAGAGATATCGGACACATCCGCGCCCTCCTTCTGGGCCTGCTTTACCTTGGAATTCATAAATACGGTACAGCGTGTCCCCAGGTCAATGGGATTCTGGGCAAATAGGGCGGCCTGGGCAAAATCCTCCACCGAATAGTTCAGGGACTTGGCAAAGGTCTCGATAAAGGAGCCGCAGCCCGAGGAGCAGGCCTCATTGAGCTGGACGCTGTCCACAGTCTGGTTCTTGATGCGGATGCACTTCATGTCCTGGCCGCCGATATCCAGGATGCAGTCCACTTCAGGCTGGAAAAAGGCGGCGGCGTAATAATGGGCCACTGTCTCCACCTCCCCTTCATCCAGCAGGAAGGCAGCCTTCATCAGGGCCTCTCCGTAGCCGGTGGAGCAGGAGTGGACAATGCGGGCGCCTTCCGGCAGCAGGGAATAGATCTCCTGGATGGAGGTAATGGCAGTAGCCAGAGGGCTTCCGTTGTTATTGCTGTAGAAAGAGTAGAGCAGGGAGCCGTCCTCTCCCACCAGAGCGACCTTGGTGGTGGTGGAGCCTGCGTCGATGCCCAGATAGCAGTCCCCCTGATAGCCGGAAAGGTTGCCTGTGGCAACATGGTGGATGCTGTGGCGTTTTTGGAATGCCTGGTAGGCAGCGTCCGTTTCAAAGAGGGGCTCCATACGGGCCACCTCAAATTCCATATGGATATCCGAGGACAGCCTGCCTAGCATGGCGCGCAGGGTAGTGGTGACCTCTTCCTTATAATTCATGGCAGAGCCAATGGCCGCAAACAGATGGGAGTGATCCGGGGCAATAATGTGTGCCTCGTCCAGCTTCAGGGTACGGATAAAGGCTTCCTTCAATTCGGATAAAAAGTGCAGTGGGCCACCCAGGAAGGCCACATGGCCCCGGATGGGCTTGCCGCAGGCAAGGCCGCTGATCGTCTGGTTCACCACTGCCTGGAAAATGGAGGCAGACAGGTCCTCCCGGGTGGCTCCCTCGTTGATCAGAGGCTGGATGTCCGTCTTGGCAAACACACCGCAGCGGGCCGCGATGGGGTAGATGGCCTTATAGTCCTTAGCATAGGTGTTCAGACCGGTGGCATCGGTCTGCAGGAGGGAGGCCATCTGATCTATGAAGGAGCCCGTACCGCCGGCACAGATGCCGTTCATCCGCTGCTCCACATTGCCGCCCTCAAAGTAGATGATCTTGGCATCCTCGCCTCCAAGCTCAATGGCAACGTCCGTCTGGGGCGCGTAATCCGAGAGGGCTGTAGATACGGAGATCACCTCCTGGACAAAGGGAACCTCCAGGTGCTTGGCCAGAGTCAGGCCTCCGGAGCCGGTAATCATGGGGGCAATGGCCAGGTCGCCCAGCTGCTGGTATGCCTTCTGCAGCAGGTCGGACAAGGTCTCCTGAATATTTGCAAAGTGACGTTCATAATCAGAGAACAGCATCTCATTGTCACTGTTTAAAACCGCTATTTTCACAGTTGTAGAACCAATATCGATTCCAAGCTTATGTAAATTCTGTGCTTTCATAATTTCCTTCTTTCCTATTAAATGTCATAATCATTGAAATCTTAAATCTCAAACATTATACGACACCATTTTGCAAAAAACAATTCATTTTCATTGATTTTATAAAATGTTTAGAGAAAACTGGAAGAAGCTTCCGTTTTTCTGGTAATTCTGCCCATAGGCCGGGGTTCTGCCTACCATGTATATATGGAGGAAGCGCAGCAGATATGCCAGGAACCTTTTCAAGGGGCACACATATTTATAAAGAGAGAATATTTTTTTGGTGAAAAGCAATGGCAAGAGTTGTAACAATCCCCATTGGGCCTCTTTTTATGGGAGGGGGCTGCCGTGGGCTGATTCATGTGATCAAGCAGGGGGATACCCTGTATAAGCTGGGAAAGCAGTATCATGTCAGCGTGTCCAGCATCATGTACGCAAATCCTTATGTAAATATTTATAATCTGCAGATCGGAGATGAGCTGTGTATCCCTGTGGCGCCGCCAAGGCCAGTCCCGGTCCAGCCGATGCCCCTGCCGGCCCGGCCCATTCCCCTCAGTCCGGAACCCCAGCCGGAGGTTCCGGAGGAAATGAGCCGAACGATACCGCAGCCAGGTGATGTGCTGCCGGAGATGAGCCGCTCGGCGTCCCGGCCATCCGATGTGATGCCGGAGATGAGCCGAACGATGCCGCAGCCGGTTGAGGTGATGCCGGAACTGCCCAGGTCTATGTTCCAGATGGATGAACCTGAGGACAGGGAAATCTAAAGTTTTTATGAATAGTGCTTCCATTCATTGACAAATTCCCAGGGAAAAACTATAATGAGCAGAGACAGGCGGGCTGTGGGACGTTGTATTGCCCGCCTGATTTGAAAAACGGGATTTCCGAAATGAACGAGGTGGCACAATGGGAAGCTTTCTGAATAAAATGGAGCGCAAATTCGGCAGATATGCGATTCCGAATTTGACGTTATATATTATCGGCACATACATTTTGGGGTATGTCATACAGCTCACGTCAAGGTATGTGCTTGGCTATCTGTTGCTGGATCCCAATGCGATCCTGCATGGACAGGTCTGGCGGCTGGTCAGCTGGGTCCTGATTCCGCCGGGCTCCTTGGATCTCCTTACGATCCTGGTGCTGTGGTTTTATTATTCCATTGGTGCCACTCTGGAACGGACCTGGGGGACCTTTCGGTATAATGTATACATTTTCAGCGGCATTCTCTTCACCATTATCGGGGCCTTTGTACTGTACGGGATTTCCTATGTGACCGGAGGCGCAGCGTTTGCGGCGGAGACTTCACGCCTGTATTCCGTGGCCTTCAGCACCTACTATATCAGCCTGTCCATCATTCTGGGCTTTGCCATCACCTACCCGGATATGCAGGTGCTGCTGATGTTTTTGATTCCCATTAAGATTAAGTGGATGGGGATTCTCTATGTTGCCTACATTGTCTATGATATGATCAAGCTGGGCTGGGGCTACCGTGTGGTGATCATCAGCTCGCTGCTGAACGTATTGATTTATTTCCTGTCTACCAGGAATCTAAACCGGGTGAATCCTAAGGAGATCCACCGGCGGCAGGCCTATCGCCAGCAGACCAGGCGGCCGGCCGGGGTGACGAAGCACAAGTGCGCCATCTGCGGGAGGACGGAGCTGGACAGCCCGGAGCTGGAGTTCCGGTTCTGCTCCAAGTGCCAGGGCAACTACGAGTATTGCCAGGAGCATCTGTTTACCCATGAGCACAAAAAATAGATATTGCCAGGAATATCTGTTTACCCATGAGCAAAAAAAATAGAAATTGACAAATGCCTGAGGAAATTTTATAATAGAAGTAATGTTAAAAAGGGACGGAACAGGAAAAGTCCCTTTTTTCATATTATGAAAAAGTCATAAGATTTCAAGAAAAGCGATAAAAATGATTTAGGAGGAACCAGATGGAAAACGAGGCAGTTTCCAGGAATTTTATTGAGCAGATGATAGAGAAGGATTTGGCTGAGGGGCACTGTAAGACAGTGAAGACGCGGTTTCCGCCAGAGCCCAACGGCTACCTGCATATTGGGCATGCCAAATCCATTCTTTTGAATTATGGGCTGGCGCAGAAGTATGGCGGCCAGTTTAACTTCCGGTTTGATGATACCAATCCCACCAAGGAGGACACGGAATTTGTGGAATCCATCAAGGCGGATGTCCAATGGCTGGGAGCAGACTGGGAGGATCGCCTGTTTTTTGCCTCAGATTATTTTGAGGAGATGTATGAGGCGGCGGTGGGGCTGATCCGGAAGGGGAAGGCGTATGTGTCGGACCTTTCCGCCGAGGAGATCCGCCAGTATCGTGGGACATTGACAGAGCCGGGCAGGGAGGATCCTTACGCTTCCCGGAGTGTGGAGGAGAATCTGGCCCTGTTTGAGGGGATGAAGAACGGAGAATTTGCAGACGGCAGCAAGGTTTTAAGGGCTCGGATCGATATGGCCTCCTCCAATATCAATATGCGGGATCCGGTGTTGTACCGGGTGGCCCGGATGACCCATCACAATACAGGGGACCGGTGGTGCATTTATCCCATGTATGATTTTGCGCATCCCTTGGAGGATGCCATTGAAGGGATTACCCATTCCATCTGTACCCTGGAGTTTGAGGATCACAGACCCCTTTACGACTGGGTTGTGATTGAGACAGGCTATAAGAATACACCGGAGGATGCGCCCAGGCAGATTGAGTTTGCCAAGCTGTACCTCACCAACGTGGTGACTGGCAAGCGGTATATCAAGAAGCTGGTGGAGGAGGGTATTGTGGATGGCTGGGATGATCCCAGACTTGTGTCCATCGCGGCTTTGAAGCGCAGAGGCTTTACCCCGGAGTCCATCCGGAATTTTGTGGAGCTGTGCGGGGTATCCAAGTCCAACAGCTCGGTGGATTACGCCATGCTGGAGTACTGCATCCGGGAGGATCTGAAGATGAAGTGCCCGCGGATGATGGCGGCCCTGGATCCCGTCAAGGTAGTGATTGACAATTATCCGGAAGGCCAGGTGGAGTATCTGGAGGTTCCCAATAATCTGGAGAATCCCGAGCTTGGCAGCCGCCAGGTGCCCTTTTCCAGAGAGCTGTATATCGATCGGGAGGACTTTATGGAGGTTCCGCCCCGAAAGTATTTCCGGTTGTTTCCGGGGAATGAGGTGCGTCTGATGAATGCTTATTTTGTGACCTGCGTAAGCTTTCAGAAGGACGAGGAAGGCAATATTACAGAGATCCACTGTACCTATGATCCGGCCTCCAAGGGCGGGAACAGCCCGGATGGCCGCAAGGTGAAGGGGACCATACACTGGGTCAGCGCAGCCCATGCCCTTCCAGTAGAGGTGCGCCTGTATGAAAATATTGTAGATGAGGAGCGGGGAGTATACAATGAGGATGGGAGCCTGAACCTGAATCCCAATTCCAGGACAATCCTGAAGAACTGTTTTGTTGAGCCGAATCTGGCAGGGGCCAAGGCTTATGACAGCTTCCAGTTTGTGCGCCAGGGATTTTTCTGCGTGGATGCCAGAGATTCTGCGGAGGATGCGTTGGTATTTAATCGTATCGTGTCCCTGAAGAGCTCTTATAAGCTGCCGAATCAATAAGTCCGGTGCAGAGTGCACCCTATTTAAAGGAGGAGAAAAGATGAATTTTTTGTCAGGCTTGGAGAAGTTCGGTCTGGACATTACAAAGGGAAAGCGTCTCTTTGAAGATGAGGAGGACAAGAACGATAAAAAAACAGAAGCCCAGAAGGCAGCGGAGGAACGGATTCCTTCCGAGGAGGATTTCCTTCTGGAGAAGCGGATTCAGTGTAAGGTATGCGATAAGACCTTTACGATGAAGATGGTGAAGAACGGGCGTGTACGCCGGATGGAGCCGGACCCGGATCTGCGGCCCCGTTTCCAGTATATTGATACCCTGAAATATGATGTGACATCCTGCCCCTACTGCGGATACACGGCCATGAACCGTTATTTTGAGCATATTGCAGCAGCCCAGATGAAGCTGATTCGGGAGGAGATTACCTCAAAGTTCAAGCCCACGACCACAAAGCCGGAGGAGATGTATTCCTATGATGTCGTGATCGACCGATACAAGCTGTCACTGATGAACACCATTGTGAAGCGGGGCAAGGTCAGCGAGCGGGCTTACACCTGCCTGAAGATTTCCTGGCTGCTGCGGGGCAAGATCGAGGGGATGCCCAGCGGCACGGAGGAAGAGAAGCAGGCCATTGCAGCCTGTCAGAAGGAGGCGGAGGAATTCTACCAGCAGGCATATGAGGGCTTTGTGATGGCCTGCTCCAAGGAGATGTTCCCCATCTGCGGCATGGAGCAGAGCACCATGGATTATCTTCTGGCCTATATGTCCTTCCATTTCAAGAAATATGAGGTGGCTTCCAAGTATCTGGCCAGCGTCATCAGCTCCCATGGAGCCAGCCGGAAAATGAAGGATATGGCACTGGAGCTGAAGGAGCAGATTCTGACAGAGCTGCGGAGCCAGCGTCAGTAGCAGGAAAGCGCAAGGGAAAAGAGGTCTTAGCTTTGAAGGAATTAACCATCCCGATCCGGGCCAAGGACAGGATTCCAATCTATGAGCAGATCTACGAGTATATTAAGTGCGATATCAGAGACGGTAAGATTTCCGACGGGGAAAAATTACCGTCTACTCGTTTTCTGGCAAAGCTTCTGCAGGTCAGCCGCAGCACCGTGGAGCTGGCTTACGATCAGCTGCTGTCCGAGGGCTATGTCCGGGCCCTGCGGGGCAGCGGCTTTTATGTATGCCGGCTGGCGGAGCTGGAGCCTGTCCGGGGAAAAGGGATACAGCGGCCGGTTCGGGAGGCCTTCGGGGGACAGGGGCCGGAAGGGCAGTTAGAGAAGCGCTGCCAACTGGCAGAAGACCGGACAGACAAGCCTTCCATCCGGTATGATTTTTCCCCCAATGACATTGAGTGGCCGGAATTTTCCATGAATGCCTGGCGCAAGGCGGCCAGGCGAATGCTTCAGGAGCCCATGGAGGAGCTGTTTCAGGCCGGGGAATCCCAGGGGGAGGCGAATCTGCGGCAGGCAATCTGTGATTACCTCCATCAATCCAGGGGCGTCAGCTGCCATCGGTCCCAGATTGTCATTGGGGCGGGAAACGAATATCTGCTTCTGCTGCTGCATCAGCTTCTTGGAGATGTGAAGGGGATTGCCATGGAGAGCCCGACCTACCGCCAGGCCTGCCAGATTTTTTCCAATATGGGCTGGAAGGTGGCAGCTATTCCCATGGATGACAGCGGCATGGAGCTGCCGGAGCTTCAGCGGAGCGGGATGCAGGTGGCCTATGTGATGCCCTCCCATCAGTTCCCCTTGGGGACTGTCATGCCCATGGGACGGCGCAGCCAGCTGCTCTCCTGGGCCGGGGAGCAGCCGGGCCGCTATTTGATTGAGGATGATTATGACAGCGAATTCCGTTACCGGGGCAAGCCCATTCCGTCCCTGCAGGGGAGCGACCCTTACGGAAGGGTGATTTATCTGGGCACCTTTTCCAAGAGTATAGCGCCGGCCATCCGTGTCAGCTATATGGTGCTGCCCCCGGAGCTGATGGCGCCCTACCGGGAGCGGTGCGGCTTTTATTCCTCCACTGTGTCCAGGCTCCAGCAGCAGATGCTGTATCATTTTATGAAGGACGGCTATTTTGAACGGCACCTCAATAAGATGCGCAGCATCTACCGGGCCCGCCACGACAGGCTGACAGCTCTGCTGCGGCAGAGACCCTGGGTTTTGCGGCTTCGGGGAGAGGGGGCAGGCCTTCATGTGCTGGCGGAGACAGATCCGGTCCTGCCGGAGCAGGAACTGGTGGCGCGGGCAGGGGCCCTGGGGGTTCGGGTGTATGGTCTCCGGGAATATATGATTTCCGAAGGACAGCCGCAGCCCTGGGGGGAGCATCCGGTTCTGCTTTTTGGCTATGGAGCCCTGGATGAGGAACAGATTACAGAAGGGATCCGTCTCTTGGATCAGGTGTTCGGATGGCGCCCTTAGGGGGCGTCATCCCCTTTGTCCCGGGCAATGGCGCACTGGGGGAGGAAGTTATACACATCCAGGTAGGAATCCAGCTCATCGTCAGTCTGAGGCGGCCGCGGCACGGCGCCGGTGCAGTCTGTGGCAGAATTGGCTTTGAAAAAGTCATATTCCAGGTCAGGTGAGTAATGAGGGTTGTCTGTTTTCTGGTTTTTATGTTCCATTTCAGTTTCCTTTCAGCTTTTTTCTTAGTCTGTGTGAAAAATCTGCAGTTATACCCTTTTACTGTTTTTTTTAGGATTTTAGAAAAATTTAATCTCTAAAAAATAAATAATAGTTGCATTTTTTTCCAAAATTGCATATAATATGAACTGTAGCAAGCTACATGTAGCACGCTACAGAAAATAAAAGGGTGCCCATTGGGCATCCTTCCATGTGCAGATACAGGAGGAACGAATATGCAGAGCGATATTGGTTATCTGCTGAAGGTGATCCAGGAGAATGCAGAGCGGCTTGCCAACCAGATTTACCGGCCGGCAGATCTGACCTCCGCCCAGGTACGCCTGATGAAATATGTCAGGAGCCGGGAGGGGCGTATGGCTACCCAGAAGGAGATTGAGCAATATTTCCAGGTATCCCATCCAACGGTGGTGGGGATCGTACAGCGTTTGGAGCACAAGGGCTTTGTGAGGACAGAGATGGACGAGCGGGATAAGCGGAAGAAGCTGATCTTTCTGACGGAGTACGAGGAGAAGATGTATCAACAGATGAAGAGCTCCCATGTGGAGATGGAGCATATTCTGACTGCAGGAATGACAGAGGAACAGATCCGGCGGCTGTCCGAGCTGCTGAGTCTGGTTCTTTGCAATTTAAAAGAGAGAGAGGAGCGATAATAATGGGAAAGATGTTAAAGACTCTGGCTGCCCAGATCCGGCAGTACAGGAAGGCGACCATTGCAACGCCTCTGCTTACATTGCTGGAGGTTGTGATGGAGGTGCTGATCCCTATGGTGATGGCTTCCATTATTGATGATGGAATTGAAAAGGGAGATATGGGGCATGTATTTCTTTGCGGCGGCATCATGCTTGTGATGGCAGCGATGAGCCTTTTTTTTGGGATTCTGGGAGGGCGGACGGCGGCCTATGCCTCCAGCGGCTTTGCCTGCAACCTCAGGGACAGCCTGTTTACCCATATCCAGGAGTTTTCCTTCCACAACATTGACCGTTTCAGCACGGCCGGCCTGGTGACGCGCCTTACCACGGATGTCACCAATATCCAGAATGCATTTCAGATGGTGATGCGGATCTGTGTCCGGGCGCCGATTATGCTGGTGTCCTCCCTGGTGCTGGCCATTATCATCAACCCCAAGGTGAGCCTGGTCTTTGTGGTAGCCATCCTTGTGCTGGCGCCAATCCTGTTCGCCATCTGCCGGAGGGCAATGCCCCTGTTTGACAAGGTGTTCGACCGGTATGATGAGCTCAATGCCAGCGTCCAGGAGAATATTTCCGGTATCCGCGTGGTGAAGGCCTTTGTCCGGGAGGAGCATGAGAACGGGAAGTTCACCAAAGCGGCGGATAAGATTTATGAGATGTTTGTGAAGGCCGAGTCTACGGTTGTTTTGAATAATCCTGTCATGATGTTCGTGGTGTACACCTGTATTTTGGCGCTGTCCTGGATCGGGGCGAAAATGATCGTGGCGGGAAGCCTTACCACCGGGGAGCTCACCAGCCTCTTTGCCTATGTGTTCAGCGTCCTCATGAGCCTGATGATGCTGTCCATGATCTTTGTAATGCTGACATTAAGCCTTGCAAGCGCCAGGCGTATTGCGGAGGTGCTGGAGGAGGAGCCGGATCTGGTAAGCCCGGAGCATGCGGATTTTGATATTCCTGACGGGAGCGTGGATTTTGAGCAGGTATCCTTTGCCTATGGCAAGGGGAAGCCGGTGCTTACGGATATTGATTTCCATGTGAAGGCAGGGGAGACCATCGGGATCCTGGGCGGCACCGGAAGCGCTAAGTCCAGCCTTGTGAACCTCATCAGCCGCCTTTACGATGTGCAGACTGGCTGTGTCAAGGTGGGGGGCAAGGATGTGCGGGGCTATGACCTGGAGACATTGCGGAACGAGGTTTCCGTGGTACTGCAGAAAAACGTGCTCTTTTCCGGGACGATCCTGGAAAACCTCCGGTGGGGCGACAAGGAGGCTACAGAGGAGGAGTGCATCCGTGCCTGTAAGATGGCCTGTGCCGATGAGTTTATCACACAGCTGCCGGAAGGGTACAATACCTATATTGAGCAGGGCGGTACCAATGTGTCCGGCGGGCAGAAGCAGAGGATCTGTATTGCCAGGGCATTGCTGAAAAAGCCCAAGATCCTGATCTTAGACGACAGTACATCAGCAGTGGATACAGCCACGGACGCCAGGATCCGCCGGGCCTTCCGGGAGGAGATTCCGGGCACCACCAAGTTTATCATTGCCCAGCGTATTTCCAGCATCCAGGATGCGGACCGGATCCTGGTACTGGAGGATGGCCGTATCGATGCCTTTGATACCCATGAAAACCTGCTGGCGAATAATGAGATTTACCGTGATGTATACAACAGCCAGACCCAGGGCGGCGGCGATTTTGACGAGAATGGAGGGGAAGCGTAATGAAACGTCTGATGAAGCATCTGTTAAAAGACTATACGCCCCACTGTATCTTGGTGGTGGCCTGCATTGTGATTGCGGCCTTTGCCAATGTGCGGGGAACCTTGTTTATGCAGAGCCTGATTGATGATTATATTATCCCGATGATCGGACAGGGAAGCCCGGATTTTGGGCCCTTGCTCAAAGCCCTTGCCATGCTTGCGGCTTTGTATCTGGTAGGGATCTTCTGTTCCTGGCTTCACAGCCGGATTATGGTGAATGTGAGCCAGGGTACCATGCGGAACTTAAGGAACCAGCTGTTTATCCATATGGAATCCCTGCCCATCCGGTATTTTGACACCCATCCCCACGGCGATACCATGTCCATCTATACCAATGATACGGATACCCTGCGGGAGCTGATCGGCCGGAGTCTGCCCCAGCTGCTCAACAGCGGGATTTCCATTGTCAGCGTGTTTATCAGTATGATTATCCTGAATATCCCACTGACCATTATCACTGTGGTGATGGTGGCGGTGATGCTGTTTGCCACCAAGCGGATTGCCGCCAGGTCCGGCAAGTATTTCCGGGCCCAGCAGAAGGACTTGGGCAAGGTCAACGGCTATATTG
>CAJUQB010000007.1:49584-82059 GCA_910588285.1 uncultured Lachnospiraceae bacterium | reverse complement strand
AGATCGGGGAAAAGCGAGGGGAGGAGCGGGTGAACCAATTAATCCGTATGCTGCTTCAGGAGAACCGTGGGAATGAAATATCGAAAAGCGTGTCTGATCGTGCGTATCAGGAGAAGCTGTTTAGTGAATATGGGATATAGGAATTGTTTGAGCAGGTGAAGGAAGGAAGCCAGCATTCCTGCATTATAAAATCTCTAAGATATCTTTCTGTGGATTGTGTCATTCCTTAAAAATGACTGTAGATATTTTCACATATAATATCCGATGTTCTAAAGCGCTTAAAATGAGCCTTTTGTTGTTTGGTTATTAGATGGCTGATCATAAATATGGCTGCTGGAAATACATATTTTGGATCATTCGGTATGCAGCAGTGAGGCTTATATTGATTCATACTATTTCCAACATAATAGGAGTGATGCCAAGCACCATGATGCGGTTGTCCCATTCTGGGCTGTGATGGTGGTGTCTGATACGGAGAGAAGGGGAATTCTTACGGTACATTAGGCATTCTGGTAGATGGAATGCTATTTCCGGCAAATAATACAGAAGAGTAGAACCGGAGGGGACTTCCAATGGAGGACTGGTGACTGCAGTGCCTGGATGGTTGTAATTAAAAAAAGTCTGTAATATCCAAAGGTGTATAGAGGGGCTTCTTTCAGATTGTGGGAGTTTCTACGGCAGTTTGGATGATTTGTTTACGTGGAGAATTGGGCGGTTTTAAATACGCGCATTAGAATTGCGGTTGGTTAGTCGTTGTATTACGGTGTTGCCCTTAGATAAGAAATCTCTTTGCATGTGTAAAAATGAAAAAATCCCGGCCACATATTTGTGGCCGGGGAAAATGAAACATTTTTAAGCCTGTCCTTGTACAAGAATCCAAGGGCCTACCCATTCGCCAGTAGAGTAGTTGAACTGACGCTTATAGAGTTTTCCATTTATTTTGGTATAACGCCAGCCAATGATATCGGATAATGGTGAGATACCATCTTCATTTTGCGTTGTAATAAAAGGCCTTTGATAAGCGGCATCAACAGATGTTCCAACATTTAAGAACATGGAAAAGGACAAAATGGAACCTGCTAATAATACGGTTACTTTTTTCAATATTTTATTCATGGTTGATTTCCTCTTTCGTATAGTAGATTTTTAAATCGTGAAGTGTTTCATCAAATGGCTCATATAGGGTTTCTATAAGTTGACTTTCCATATATAAATCATATCCGCCTTCAGGATTTACGATAAAATAAGCATTATCAAGGGTTAATTCATAGCTTTCTTCTGCAACCTTTTCGGGTGTATAATATGGCTCAAATATAAAAAATGTAGAAAACAAATATACGCCAATTATAATGACAGACATCAAAACCTGTTTCCGGCGGTTGCGTTTATGACCGTCACTGTCACCAATCATATGGAACCGTTGGAGCAGATAAGTTGTACCAACAGTGCAAAAGGAAATAGACAGAGGAGTCACACTTGATTTATTTTGTTTTGCCAGATAGTTTAAACATTCCATATAGCGGAGCCTTTCCCAAGGATCAATGGAAGCTGTAATTCCACGATCAATCCGTAGCTCCAGCATAGTAGAGACCTGCCGGCATAAGGCCAAGATCAGTGGATTCCACCAATACAGAATACTTAAAAGCTTAGTGAACAGCTTTAGCCACAGATCATGATGAAAATAATGGCCTGTTTCATGGCTAAGGATAAATTGCCATTCCATTGTATCCAGTTTGAGATCGCAAGGAATCAGAATCACTGGATGAAAAAATCCTGTGATTAAGGGTGTTAAAAGGCCAGGCATCTCCACCACACGGAATACGTTTTGCCGCTTCTTCTCTGCACATATTTGCTCAATAATGGTATGGTAAGGATCATGGCCCGTGATCTCGGTTCCCAATACGCGAATGCTTTTATGGAAGCGTCGGTAAGATCGCGCCAGCAAGCAGGTGCCAATGATAGAGCCTACTAACCATAGTAGTAGAAATACATGCCACAAGGAGAAATCCCATACCCATATAGAAAAACGGTATTTTTTGATGAAAACAGCTGGGTAGGAGAATTTCTGGCTCATACGAATTATTATACTAAAAGGCAACTCAAACGGAAACAAAAACCTTATCAGCGTTGCTCCCAGAAAAAATGCAAGCAGCTGGTGGCCGATATCCATCATAAAATCGGTATTGCGGAAGATTCCGTACAACAGAATCAATAATACGTTGCTGAATAAAACTGACATCAACAACGATGACATGGAAAATTCGAACATCGCCTTTCATCCTTTGTATTTTGTTTTGAATAATTATTTTATAGACCGACGATATTCCTCCAAATACTTTTCCAGCTCCTGCAGATCAGCTTCCCGTCTCTTGGCATTCTTATCTGTATCCAGCAGAGCTGCAATCAGAGAAGACGTAGAGATCTGTGAATGGAAGCGATCAAATTCATTGGTGAAAAAGGCCAGGATTGTTTCCCTTGCTTTTGGCGTGGGCTGGAAAGAGCGGCACAAAGATGTATTGTTGTATACAATATCGGCTACCTCTACCAGGTTCAGCTTCAAAAGCTTGCGGACAACAGCATTCACTGTGTTGACAGTAAGGCCTTCGTCTCCATTGGCAACGATCTGGGTCACTGTGAGAGGGTCCTCATTGTTCCAGAGAATCTCAAGAACATCCATGTCACGGTTGGTCAGGCTGCCAATTTTGTTTTCTTTAGGCATTGGATTTACCTCCTTTTGTTTTTATTAATGCGCTAATTATAGCACGAACACGCAGAGAATACAATGGTTTTCATTCGTGAAATGCATATTGCGAAATACCCGGTTACCTTCCAGTGGTCAGAAATGCGCATAAACCGCGTATTTCGCGGGAAAATGATTCAAGATGGAAAGCAAATTTTGTACAGCAAAATTACATATATTGTCCTGAATTATTGGGATTTATGGTCCCCGGGGCCGTTGGCAGTAATATTACACTTTGTCAAGATATGACACATGTCATACTAAAAATTGCCGGTCAACAGGTATAATGGACTCTATATGTTTTGCGAATTTTAGAGGGGAGGAGATCGTATGGTTCGGAATATGACGCAGGGAAAGCCTCTGCAGGTGATGACGATGTTTGCAATTCCTCTGTTTATTGGAAATATTTTTCAGCAGATTTATAATATGGTGGATTCCATTGTGGTGGGCAATTATGTAGGAGCCGGGGCATTGGCAGCGGTGGGCGCCTGCGGCGGGGCTTTTAATCTGGTTATTTCCCTGATTACCGGCTTGACAGGAGGAACCTCTGTGGTTCTTGCCCAATATTTTGGGGCCGGAAATAAGGAAATGGTCAGGAAAACCTTTTTGTCCGCAACCGTCGTGAATCTGGCGGCAGGCATGCTTCTGACGATTGTGGGGATATTATTGACAAAACCACTGCTGCTGATTCTGGGCACACCAGCGGATATTATGGCAGATGCCCGGATGTACCTGACAATCATGTTTCTGGGGGTATTGGCCAACTGCCTTTATAATGGAATGGCGGCAGTACTGCGGGCTCTGGGGGATTCGCTTACGCCTCTGGTGGTTCTGATTGTATGCAGCTTGTTCAATGTGGTGCTGGATCTGCTGTTTGTGGCCAGATGCGGCTGGGGGGTGGCCGGTGTGGCGGCGGCCACTGTCCTGTCGCAGCTGATATCGGCAATCGCGTGTATTGTATATGTATTAGTACGAATGCCAATGCTTCGTTTTTACAGAAATGATACATGGATTCAGAAGGATGTGGTGCTGGAGATTATCCGCATCGGAATTCCGGCTGCTCTCTCCACCTCCGGGGTATCCGTTTCCGTTATGTTTATGCAGCGGGCGATCAATGGGTATGGCTCCGGAGTGGTCGCAGCCTATACCATTGCAAACCGTGGGGAACAGGTCGGTTTGTGCCTGGGCTATTCCATCGGTATGGCAGTAGGAACGTTCTGCGGCCAGAATATCGGTGCCCGGAATTTTGAACGGGTGAAACGGGGAATGCATATCGGATATCTGATCTCTGTGACCTATGCTCTGGTGATAGCTGCTGTCATGATCATTTTTGCGGAGCCGCTGTCCATGCTGTTCAATAAGGATCCGGAGGTGGTTAGGATTGCAGTAGGCTGCCTTCGCGTTACGATGATATTTGCGCCGGTGCTGGTGCTGGTATTTGTGTTTCAGAACTTCCTGCGCAGTGCAGGAGATGTGTCTCCCACCGTGTGGATGAGTATAACAGAGATTCTGGCCCGGAGCGTTCTGGCCTTTCTGTTCTCCTGGCTGTGGGGCTACTACGGAATCTGGTGGGCAACGCCAGTGGGCTGGCTGGCCTCCCTGCTGATCGGGTGGCTGCGTTATCGCACCGGAAAATGGAAAACAATGCAAAGGATTGCATGAGCTGCCGGCAAATCGTCAAAAGGACAAATAGAGATCCTCAGCCAGATCCTCCAATTGGGATCGGTTCAGGAGGCGGTAGCCCAGTTCCGTATGCTCCAGGATGCCCTGGTCCACAAAGCTTCGCAGTGTGCGCAGAAGATGGCGGTAGCTGGTTCCAAGAAGCTCTGCCAGATGGGTGAGATTTTCCACGAAAAGGCCATGGAATTGTACCTGAATGATATAGCTGGCAAGCTTGTTTTCCAGAGGGTATAGCTGATTAATAGAGCTGTTGTGGGAGGAAACGGCAAGCTTGTGTGCCAGGGAGTTGGCCAGATAACAGAGGAATACCGGATCTGACAGCAGCTCCTTGCGGATCTCGGAAACATGCATGGAAATACAGGTGCAGGGGGCGATGGCCTGCACCGTGGAATCCGAGGTATCCACAGAGAAAAATTCCAGGTCGCCAAGGAGCTGGAAGGTGGTGTAAAAGCACACCAGCAGAGATTTTCCATTGCTCAGGTTGGCGCATACACGGATCTTGCCCTTCAGGAAAAAGATCAGGTAGGTTCGCTGGGAGGCTTTCTGATAAATGATTTCATTTTTTTGGAAGGTTACCAAATGGAAATATTGGCGGTAACGGTCATAATGCTGAAATATTTCCGGCAAATGGTGTTGACGGCAGAGCTGTTCCAGACGCTTGGGGTCATCAATGATCTTCATAGAATACGCTCCTTTTCCTATTTTATGTTTCATAAAAAAATCTTGTCTATAGTATGACATATGTCATGGTTTCCGTCAAGAAAGTATGCTAAACTAAAAGAAAGAAATTCGTAAACCAAATTAAGAAAAGGAGAAGATAGGGATGAAGAATTACAAAGCACAGATTTGTGTCATCGCAGCAGGTCCTTCCGGACTGTCTGCAGCCGTACAGGCCGCCGAGGACGGGGCTGAGGTAATCGTACTGGAGAAGGCTGCAGCCGTGGGCGGAGCCGCCAATATGGGAATGGGCCCTCTTGGAATCGGAACCAAGTATCAGAAGGCTCAGATGATTGATATTTCTGTGGAGAAGGCCTTCAACATGTTTATGGACTATACCCATTACATGGTAGACGCAAGACTGGTGAAGCGGTATTTTGCACAGTCCGGAGAGACCATTGAGTGGCTGGAGGATCTGGGTGTGGAATTCGAGGGCGCTTACCGCTATTTCCCCATGTCCGAGGCAACCTGGCATATTGTTAAGACGGACAAGGGCATTGGTCCCCGTGCCGCTTCCTTCATGAACAAGGCTTTGTATGAGAAGGCTCTGGAGCTGGGCGTGACCTTCCTGTTGGAGACCCCCGCTACCGGGATCCTGAAGGACGAGGACGGCGCTGTCTGCGGCGTAATGGGCGTTGACAAGAATGGCGAAGAGGTCAAGGTAGAATGTAAGGCAGCTATCATCTGTACCGGAGGCGCAGGCTGCAATCCGGAGATGATCAAGCAGGAGACAGGCTTTACCTTTGGAAAGGATATGTTCAACTTTGCAATTCCGGGTATCGTGGGAGACGGACTCCGTATGGCCTGGGAGGCCGGAGCAGACCATGTGCCAGTTCGTATTGAGATGGCCGCCAACATGGAAGGGATTGACGATCTGCCCCAGTGCGTTCCCAATATCATGATGCAGCCTAACATTTTGGTAAACCAGTTTGGTAAGCGTGTTATGAACGAGGAATATATGCAGAATGCCACCTATCTGTCCAATGTGGTTTCCAACCAGAAGGACAGGGTTTGCTATAGCATTGTAGATTCCTCCATTGTTAAATATTATATCCGCAACGGTGTGGATGTGGTAAGCATGGTTCGTACCGAGACAGATGTATCTGATTTCTATGAGGCAGTGAAGATGGCTCAGGAGAATGGAAACAATTCCTTCTACATTGCAGACACCATTGAGGAGCTGGCAGAGCAGATGGGCATTGACCCGGATACCCTGGCTGAGACTGTGGATGATTACAATGATTACTGTGACAGTGTGGATGAAGAATTCTTCAAGCAGAAGAAATATATGCGTGCAGTACATAAGGGACCCTTCTATGCAACACGGGTACGGGCCGGCGGCTATGGTACGGTAGGCGGTATCCGCATCAACGAGAATTGCGAGGCCTGCGATGCAGACTTTATGCCGATTCCCGGACTGTACGCAGCAGGTGCAGATTCCTGCAACCTGTACAACGACAGCTACATGTTCCTGCTCCCGGGCAATTCCATGGGATATGCAGTAAACACCGGAAGAATTGCCGGTATGGAAGCTGCAGAATATGTAGAGGACTAAACATATACCTTAAACCTAGCGGAGAAGCCACGCATTTGCGGGGCTTTTTCCGTTTGTAGGTATGGCAAAATCGGAAGGCAATGCTCCTATTTATTCCGCCCTTTATTCACGGTGGGCTGTGTCATCTTAACGATTCCCCAAAACAAAATTTATTTTTATGCATATAATTTAGTATACTTTTCGAAAATCTCACTGAAGATACGTTCTATATAAAGAGGCCGCAATATAGCGTGTGATCCATCGCAATTCGGTCATGTCATAAAATGGTAAAGGCATCGTTGGGTGCCATATGTGAATGAGGTGGTTTTCTATTGAATAATTTTAATGTAAATTGGATGTTCCGTCCGCCCAATTTGTTTGGGATGGGAAGGAGCTTTAACAGAAATGCTGGTCAAAATACATCTGGGCGTTTGTCCAATAGCCAGCCTGGGCCGCAAATGGCTGCACCGGAACAGCCCCCGCGTACAAACGCCGCGGAGCCGGAGGAATGTGAGGCTTCCCGTGGCCATGAGACAGTGCCGGGAACGCCGTGCTGTGCCGATGAATACGGGGCATCGAATCCGCCCGGCTGCTCAGAAGAATGCCGAGACCCGGAGCGGCCCAGTTGTTTAGAAGAATGCCGAGACCCGGAGCCGCCCCGCTGTGCAAGGGGATGCCAGGAGCCGGAATGGCCTGGCTGCTCAGAAGAATGCCGAGACCCAGAGCGGCCCGTCTGCCCGGGAGAATGTTGGGAACCGGAACGGGCCGGCTGTGCAGAAGAATGCCGAGACCCAGAGCGGCCCGTCTGCCCGGGAGAATGTTGGGAACCGGAGCCGCCCCACTGTACAAGGGGATGCCAGGCTCCGGAACCTTACTGCTGCCCAGGAAAATGTGGGGAGCCAGGCCCGATGGGGCCGCCTGGACCGCCCGGCTGCCCGGGAGAACGTGGAGAGCCAGGCCCCATGGGGCCGAGAGGGAGATCTGGACCGCCCGGCTGCCCGGGAGAGCGTGGAGAGCCAGGCCCCATGGGGCCGAGAGGGAAACCCGGGCCTCCCGGCTGCCCGGGAGAGCGTGGAGAGACAGGTCCCCAGGGAGTTACAGGACCCCAAGGCCCCCAGGGGGCAACCGGCCCCATGGGGCCAAGGGGAGAGCCCGGTGCGCGCGGTCCGGCAGGGCCTCCCGGCTATCCGCAAAACAGTGCGTTTGCATCGTTTTGGGGCCATGAGCTTTTCCTGCCGGAAAATGCCAGCCTTCCCCTTAGAATAGAGATACCGGATATCACTCAAAATATCTCTCTCTGCAATGATTTCTCCGTAACGCTGACGCCTGGATACTATGCCATTTATTATTATATATCGGCAGTAATGAAAAAGCACGGTTTTATTAAGCTTACGCCAATTTTTAATGACTGTGAACAGCTGGCATATTCCGCTCGTGCAGAGGCAGCAAAGCATACAGAAATGCTTACCATATCAAGATATTTTATTGCCGAAATACCTTGTGAGACGATGCTGTTCTTTGTATGGGATTCTTCGGCAGGTGCATCCAAAATCAATATGAACCTGAGTATAGAGAAGCTTGGCAGGCAGTAAGCCAAAGAAAGGGGACATATGCCGACAATCAGCCTTTGCATGATCGTTAAAAATGAAGAAATGCATATTGCGCGCTGCCTGGAAAGCGTAGCAAAACTTGTAGATGAAATTATTATTGTAGATACAGGCTCCACGGATCGGACGGCAGAAATCGCGTCTGGTTATACAACCAAAGTATATTCACATCCGTGGACAGATGATTTTTCGGATGCCAGAAATTATTCTTTTTCCAAAGCAGCAATGGATTACTGTATGTGGATGGATGCGGATGACATTCTGGAAGAAATAGAAGCGGATAAATTTTTGCAGCTCAAGCAGAGCCTGTCACAGGACGTAGATATTGTAATGATGAAATATCATACGTCTTTTGATGAAGCAGGTAAGCCTTCTTTTACCTATTTCAGAGAAAGATGGATCAGAAACAGTGCCCAGTACCGCTGGGTGGGTGCAGTCCACGAAGTAATTCCTCCGGCGGGCAGGATCATTTATTCTGATATTGCAATTTCCCATAGAAAAATGAATGGCGGCGATCCCGACCGGAATCTGAATATATATCGAAAAATGCTGAGGGAGGGAAAGCTTTTGGATCCCCGTCAGCAGTATTACTACGGGCGGGAGCTATATTATCATAAACAATACGAAGAGGCTGCGGCTGTGTTGGAGCAGTTCCTGCTCTTAGAGGAGGGATGGATTGAAAATAAAATAGAGGCATGCTCTGTCTGCGCCAATTGTTATTATCATCAGGGGCAGGACCAAGCGGCAATAAATGCCCTTTTGCGCAGCATGAGCTTTGATTTGCCAAGAGCTGAATTGTGCTGTGAAATCGGAAAACATTTCCTGGCGCGTGGGAATTATCATACTGCCGCTTATTGGTATGAAACGGCCCTGGGCAGACCAAAGGATGGTCAATTAAACGGATTTATCCTTCCGGATTGTTATGATTATATCCCCCTGTTACAGCTATGCGTATGCTTTGACAAGATGGGAGATAGAAAAAAGGCGGAGGAATACAATGAGAGGGCGGGAGCCTGCAAGCCGTATTCGAAAGCATATCTTTATAATAAAAAGTATTTTGACAGCCTTAAGATTTAAAATGTTCCAGAGCGTGTATGTGACACGCTCTGTTTGTTTCCTGGGAAAGTGTGCACTATGAAACAAAAAACATCCGTGGAGCTCCCACTGCGGCGGTAAGAAAAAATGCTGTGAAAGCAACCTGACATAGGCTGGGAATCCTGCTTTTCAGGATTCTTTTTAAAGAAAATGTAACAAATAAATATAATTCACATAAATTGTTATGGAAAATAGTAAAATTCGCATAATTTTCAGATAATTAAAGAGAGGATATATGAGGTATGAATCAAAAAAATTTATGTAATGACTATGAGTGTTCATGCAATCATCCGCCCTGCTGTGAACGTGGACCTGAAGGTCCCAAGGGGGATTCGGGTCCTATGGGTCCCCAGGGGATCAAAGGAGATACCGGTTGTCCGGGCCCCAAGGGCGACAGAGGAGATCAGGGGCCCATAGGACCCCAGGGAATTCCGGGCATTCCCGGTGCGAGGGGGCCCAGAGGAAATACAGGTCCCGTGGGACCCACCGGAAATACAGGGCCAAGGGGCTATGTAGGGCCAAGGGGGTACGCAGGACCGCAGGGCATTCAGGGGATTCAGGGAGTGCGCGGCGATGTCGGGCCGAAGGGGGATCCTGGGTGCGAAGGTCCCCAGGGAGAGATCGGTCCCCAGGGACCTGTCGGCCCAACAGGACCTGCAGGTCCGGTAGGACCACAGGGAGATATTGGGATTCAGGGCCCAAGAGGGATTCCGGGTCCCACAGGAGCCACCGGAGCAACAGGTCCCATGGGTCCCCAGGGTGTAACTGGTTTGCAGGGAATTCAGGGAGTGACAGGCCCCATAGGCCCTCAGGGACCGAAAGGGTGTCCGGGAGATGATGGCCCCATGGGAGCGACGGGAGCAGATGGAGCCACGGGAGCGACAGGAGCCACGGGAGCCACCGGGGCTACGGGAGCCACGGGAGCTACGGGAGCTACGGGAGCAGCGGGAGCAGATGGAGCTACGGGAGCGACAGGTCCGACAGGGGCCACGGGAGCTACGGGAGTAGATGGAGCTACGGGAGCGACAGGTCCGACAGGGGGGACGGGAGCGACAGGCTCGACGGGAGCAGATGGGGCTACCGGAGCAGATGGAGTTACAGGAGCAACAGGAGCGACTGGGGCCACGGGAGCTATGGGAGCAGATGGGGCAACAGGAGCGACAGGTCCGATAGGCCCGACGGGAGCCACGGGAGCAGATGGAGCAACAGGAGCGACCGGGGCAACAGGAGCAGATGGGGCAACAGGAGCCACGGGAGCGACAGGTCCGACGGGAGCAGATGGAGCCACGGGAGCGACAGGGGCCACGGGAGCTATTGGAGCTACAGGAGCAGCAGGTACAGGTGCGATTATTCCCTTTGCATCAGGGCTGCCGGTGTCCCTGACCACGATTGCCGGCGGGCTTGCCGGGCTTCCTGCCTTTGTGGGCTTTGGAAGCAGTGCCCAGGGCCTTACCCTTTTGGGCTCTACCATTGATATTACAAATGCCAGTGGAACGCTCTCCAACTTTGCATTTCAGGTTCCGCGTGCAGGTATTATCACATCCTTCAGTGCATTTTTCAGCGTAACGGCAGCCCTTTCCCTGATAGGCTCCACCGTTACAATAAATGCGCAGATTTATCAATCCACAACGCCGAACAATGTATTTTCCCCGATTTCCGGAACGCTGATTAATCTGACGCCAGCCCTTTCCGGCGTTATATCTGTCGGCACATTGCTGAACGGTTCTCTTACAGGGCTCAATATTCCGGTGACGGCGCAAACACGTCTGATGCTGGTATTTTCAGCAACGTCAAGCGGAATATCTTTGGTTAATACGGTTGCAGGATATGCAAGTGCAGGTTTAAGTATTATTTAGTAAATTTTAATGAATTTCAGGAAGGGGGCGGAGGGGTCTCATGCTGTGGCCTGAGCCCCTCCGATTTTAAATACACAAAATTCATTTCCCTTTTAAAGCGGAAAAAGTAAACTTGAGGAAAAGGCACCTGCTGGGTAAGATATAACTAGAACCCACACCAATGAACCATATAATTGTAATTGGTGTGGGTCATACTAGAAAATATCATACAAGGGGGCAATTGTTATGGCACTTATGACAGGAGAACAGTACATAGAGAGTATCCGCAAGATGAATATGGAGGTCTACATGTTCGGGGAGAAGATTGAGAATCCCGTAGACAACCCCATATTACGTCCCTCTCTGAATTCGGTTCGTATGACCTATGATCTGGCTTTGGATCCCCAGTACAAGGATCTGATGACCGTTGTGTCGCCTTATACCGGAGAGGTGGTCAATCGCTTTACCCATATCCACCAGAGCACCGAGGATCTGAAGAATAAGGTAAAAATGCAGCGTCTCTGCGGCCAGAAGACAGCGGCCTGCTTCCAGCGGTGTGTGGGAATGGATGCTTTCAATGCCGTATTTTCCACCAGCTTTGATATAGATAAGGCTTATGGTACCCACTACCATGAGAATTTTAAAACATTTTTGAACTACTGTGCCACAAACGACCTGGTGGTGGACGGAGCAATGACAGACCCCAAGGGGGACCGTTCCAAAGCGCCCCATGCCCAGGAGGATCCGGATATGTACCTTCATGTGGTAGAGCGCAGGGAGGATGGAATCGTAGTACGCGGAGCCAAAGCCCACCAGACCGGTGCAACCAATTCCCATGAGATTATCATCATGCCTACGATTTCAATGGGGCCGGATGATAAGGATTATGCTGTTTCCTTTGCAGTTCCCATGGACACCAAGGGGATCTTCATGATTGTGGGACGTCAGTCCTGCGATACCCGGAAGCTGGAAGGCGGCACTATGGATGTGGGGAATTCGGAGTTTGGCGGAATGGAGGCGCTGATTGTCTTTGACGACGTATTTGTGCCCAATGACCGGATCTTTATGAATGGAGAGACAGAGTTTGCAGGGGGGCTGGTAGAGCGCTTCGCAGGCTATCATCGTCAGTCCTATGGGGGCTGCAAGGTAGGCGTAGGCGATGTGCTGATCGGCGCTGCGGCAGTAGCAGCGGAGTACAACGGCGTGGCCAAGGCATCTGCTGTCAAGGATAAGATTATTGAGATGACCCACTTGAATGAGACACTGTACTGCTGCGGCATTGCATGTTCTTCCGAGGGAACCCAGACTGAGTCCGGCAATTATATGATTGACCTGCTGCTGGCCAATGTCTGCAAGCAGAATGTGACCCGCTTCCCCTATGAGATTGCCCGGCTGGCAGAGGATATCGCCGGCGGCCTGATGGTGACTGCCCCCTCCGAGAAGGATTTCCGGGATGAGAAAATCGGAAAATATGTAGAAAAATATCTTCAGGGAACCAGCGAGGTTTCCACAGAGAACCGTCTTCGGATCCTGCGCCTGATTGAGAACCTGACTCTGGGCACAGCAGCAGTTGGCTACCGCACCGAGTCCATGCACGGCGCCGGTTCCCCCCAGGCACAGCGGATCATGATTTCCCGTCAGGGGAATCTGGGCTATAAGAAGAAGCTGGCCAAGGCAATTGCCCATATTGAAGAGTAATTCCCAAGTGCTGCCAGCCGCAGAATAAGAGGGATAATTCCTGACGGCATTTGGCCCAAAGGAGTAGTTCCCGGCAACGGCTGGCCATAGGACCGATAGAACAGGAGGCGGGAGTATGGAACTGACCATAGAGAATGTTGAGAAGCTTCTGGAAGAACAGGTGCGCCCAAGCCTGGCGCTCCACAGCGGGGATATTCAGGTGGTAGAGCTGACAGATGGAATACTGAAGGTACGCCTTCTGGGCCAGTGCAGCGGCTGTCCCTCCGCTGCCCTTACCATGGAGGAGCTGGTGAATGGAGAGCTGAAAGAGGTCTTTCCACAGCTGAAGAAGGCGGTGCTGGTTACCGGTGTCAGCGATGAACTGATCGCCCAGGCCAGGGAGCTGATGAAGCACAGATAGGACAGATCGGATAGAAATGATAGATCGGACAGATGTATGAAAAATACCCGCCGGGTGGATAAACCGCCGGCGGGTATTTTATGCCTTTCTACAGCCTTGTCACCACATCCTTGAAGGCCCTAAGATCCTCGTCCAGATGCTGATACATCTTAAGGTAGAAGGGGTACAGCTTGTCGTAGGCAGCGGCCCAGGCCTCATTGGGCTCAATGACTTCCTTTACCTTCACCAGCTTGTCGATGGTGCTGTTCAGGTCAGGGAAAACCCCAACGGCATTGCCCACGATCAGCGTATCACCAAAGGGAACGTCCCCGCTTCCCTCATCCAGGATGTATATGGGCATCCGCAGCATGGAGGCCTTAATCATGGACCAGGTACGGCTTTTTGAGCCGCCGCCGGTGATCCGAAGACAGTTGGCCACAGCCCCGGCTTCCTTCACGGTCTCCATCACATGGCGCAGGGCAAAAGCTGTCCCCTCAAAGACGGCCCGGACCATTTCCTCCCGGGTGGTATCCAGGGACATTCCGATAAACATGCCCCGGGCATAGGAATTCCACAGAGGCGCCCGCTCTCCCAGGAGATAGGGGAAGAACATAACGCCGTTGCTGCCGGCGGGAACATCCAGGGCTTCCTGGTTCAGAAGCTCGTATACATTGATGCCCTTTTCATCGGCAAGCTTACGATCCGCTTCCCCAAAGGTATCCAGATACCACTTAATGGCAGCCCCGCTGGTGTTGATGGGGGCATCGAAAATATAGGGCATTCCTTCAATGGCGCAGGGCTTGGTGACCACCGGCACGTCAGGAGCGCTCTTTCCATTGCTGCCCACAAATACCAGGGAGGTAGTACCGGAGGATTCCCCGGCCTCCCCCAGGCGGCATAAGCCCGTGGCGTACATGGAGGCCATGGCGTCGGAGGCGCCGGCAGCTACGGGAATCCCCTCTATAAGTCCGGTCTCCGCGGCGGCCTGGGCTGTGACGGTGCCAATGATTTCATTTACTGCCACAGGCTTGGGCAGCAGGGCATTCAAATCAACGCCAATGACCTGTGAGATCTCAGGAGACCAGTCCATGGCAGTGATGTCCAGGCATTGGCAGCGGGCCGCCTGATCAATGTCCATGGTAAATTGGCCTGTGAGCTTCATGTTGATGAAGGAGCTGGCCTGGAGGATTGATTTGGTACGGGCAAAGAGCTCCGGTTCATTTTTTTTAAACCACAGAATCTTGTTGGGCAGAAATGCCACGTCAGGCTGTGCTCCGATAATCCGGACAAAATGGTCAAAGCCCAGGGTATCCTCAATAAATTGGAGCTCCTGGGCAGAGCGGCTGTCCATCCAGATCAGGCCGTTCCGGAGAGGGGTTCCCGCCTCGTCCACCGGAAGCATGGTTACGGTCTGGGAGCTGACGCAGATTCCCTGAATGGCGGACACGATTTCAGGTCCTGCGGCAGAGGTGATTTCCCGTAAGATCTCAACAGCATTGCTCCACCAAAGGTTGGCGTCCTGCTCCACCTGGTTGGCTCCCGGAAAAATCAGTTGGTTGGCCCTGGAGGCAGAAGCGATTACCGTTCCGTCCTCGCGAAGAAGGATAGCCTTTATGTTGGTGGTTCCCAGATCCATGCCGATTAAGTAAGATGTATTGCTCATATGGTCGGTCCTTTCTTAGAAATAAATAGTAAATAGAATTGTAAATATAAATAGCCTCATTATCATTACATGAGCTGCCTGGCAAATGGGGCGTTTGCATCTTGTGCATGGCAAATTGCACAAATTGTATCCCTCTTATGCTCCGGGTTCCGAATCTAAGAGCCCCTAAATGTTCTTAGGAAGGGCAATGGATCCGGACGCAACCGCCCTCTATGCGCCCTCCATGGCGCAGATCGGGCTTTCGGCGGCATCCATGCCGCCAAATTGCTGAAGTGTGAAAGAACATGAAGGGGCTCTAAGATTCTTCACAGTCGCAAATCGGGATAAAATTTGTGCCATTTGCCAATCTCAGTTTTGAAACGCCCCATTTGTCGGGCAGTTCATTACAATTATGGTAGCACCAACGGGGAAAATCCTCAAAAATTATTTTTCCGTTAATATATGGAAATATCCTGTTTGCGCCAAAAGTGAAAAATTCCTATACTGGGTATCAGAACAAGGCAGTGAGGCAAAAGCCCATTGCAGGGATGAAGCAGACAGAAAGGAGACAATGCAAATGAGTGAGAAAATGAAAGCGGCAATGATGTATGGACCAAGTGATATCCGGGTGGAAGAGGTGGATAAGCCGGCATGCCCCAAGGACGGACTGATCCTGAAAATCATGTCCGTAGGTCTTTGCGGCTCCGACATCCGCAATCTGACCACGGATTCCAGAAAGGGCAAGTATCCCTTTATCTACGGCCATGAGATCGTAGGCTTTGTAGATGAGGTGGGACCGGAGCAGACCAAGTATCAGGTAGGCGACAGGCTGTTCCTGTTCCCGGGCACCTATTGTATGGAATGCGACGAGTGCATCAGCGGCCACAGTGAGAACTGCGCCAACGATGAGGTGGCCCATTTGGCCGGAACCGGCGGGTTTGCCCAGTTCGTTGCAGTGGGTGGAGAGAAGATCCGCCGGGGCGGCATCTATGAGATTCCGGATGATGTAAGCTTTGATGCGGCAAGCCTTGGAGAGCCTTTGACCTCTGTATTTGCATGTCTGGAAAATGTAGACGTCAGCTATCCGGATACCCTGGTGATCATCGGTGCAGGTCCCATCGGCTGCTTCATGTCCCAGTTGGCTAAGATCCGGGGAGCCCAGAAGGTGATTATGATTGACATCAATGCCAATCGTCTGGAGATGGCCAAGGAGTTCGGTGTGGATATCACAGTGGACAGCTCCAAGGAGGATCCCATTGAGGCCATCAAGAAGCTGACCAACGGCAAGGGAGCGGATAAGGTGATTTCCGCAACCCCGGTGAACGCAACCCAGACCCAGAGTATCCATATGGTGAAAAAGGGCGGCCTGGTAGTGTTCTTCGGCGGCGTGCCCAAGGGCTCCATGACAGAGCTGGACTGCAACCTGATTCACTACAACAACATCTGGATCAAGGGACATTTCGGCGCCTCCTACAGCCAGTCCAAGCGGGCCTTCCAGCTGGCGATTTCTCCCACCTTCCCAACGGAGAAATTCATCACCCATATCCTGCCGCTGGATCAGATCAACGAGGGAATCGGGTTGACCAGAAGCGGAGAAGCCATCAAGGTAGTGCTCCATCCCTGGGAATAGGATGCAGGAAAAGGCAGTGTTCCATCCCTGGGAATAGGATGCGGCATAGGAAAACGGTGTAACCCCAAAAGGGGCTGCACCGTTTTTCTAATGAAAAAGCTGATCGGGAAGCATATCGTTCATATAATATTTCGCATTGTATGGGCTTTGATGAGGATGAGGTATACCGGTGGCTGTGCCAGGTGGCCGCTGCCACAAGGGACTGCGTAATGGAGATTATCCTGAAGGATATCCGTACCTGCAATGGCACCAACCGGAATTTAGTGAAATTTATTGAGCTGGCAAGAAGGGCCTTTGATAAGGCGTAGAAGGAGGCAGGAGAGATGAAGATATTGAATTTTGGCTCACTGAATATTGACCATGTTTATCAGGTAGAGCATATTGTGGGGAAGGGGGAAACTCTTCAGGCACAGGAAAAAAGCATTTTTTGCGGCGGGAAGGGCCTGAATCAGTCCATTGCTCTGGCAAGGGCAGGAGCAGAGGTATATCATGCAGGTATCATCGGCAGGGACGGAGGAATGCTGAAGGAGAAGCTGGAGAGCAGCGGTGTAAATACAGCGCTTTTGAAATGCGTGGAGGGCGCCTCCTCTCATACCATCATACAGGTAGACAGCAAAGGGAATAACTGCATTCTGTTTTTTGCGGACCGCCTTCTTGACATCGGACAGGACTATATAGAAGAAGTGGTAAATCAGTTTGGGGCAGGGGATTATATTCTTTTGCAAAATGAGCTGAACCATACGGAGCTGATTATGGAGGCAGCCCACCGGAGGGGGATGAAGATTGTGCTGAACCCATCGCCCATCAATGACCGGCTGCGCTGCTTCCCGCTGGAGTATGTAGATATTTTTATCCTGAACGAAATTGAAGGACATGCATTGACCGGACAGACGGAACCGGAGGCTATACTGAGGGATATGGGGAAGGAGTATCCTGGGGCCATGACAGTATTGACCCTTGGGGAAAGGGGCTCCTGCAGCCTGAAGGATGGCCGGCTGATTTCGCAGGAGGCCTGTCCTGCTGCGGCAGTGGATACTACGGCAGCGGGAGACACCTTTACCGGGTATTTTATGGCAGAGTATTTGAGAATCGGAAAAAGGGCAGAAGCCCTGGCTCTGGCTGCAAGGGCAGCAGCCCTTTCTGTTATGCGTCCGGGAGCGGCAGATTCCATCCCTATGAGAGAGGAGCTGGGGGTATGACAAGAAAGGAACGGGTAATGACAGCCATTCGTCACCAGACGCCGGACCAGGTTCCTACAGGGGAGATTCATATTCAGCCGGAGCTTTGCAGCAGGCTTCTGGGAAAGGAGTACCCCCTGGATTATCAGCATTTTGAACGGGATGCTGCAGTGCGCACGCTGTTGGATATGGATGTGGTAAATATGGGGGAATGGCCGGAATGGGAGGTGGGAAGCACACCGGACGGGAAGCGTATTGTACAAACAATCTATGGGCAGACCTGTGTCCTGGGTGAGAACAGCCGGCATATCCTGAGCCCTCCGGTGGAGATTGAGGAGGCAGCATCCTATCAGAAGCCGGATATTGACAGATTGACGGGAGAGGTTATCCGGCGTTTTGCCAGGGAGACAGGCTTCCCCAGCGGAGGTGGGGGAGCTGTTATATGGTGGTAGGTTCATTGGCAGCACCTCGTTTTTCTATATATTTTTTAGTGTAGCAGTATGAAGGGGGCTATCGGATAATGACGTTTTTTAGATACGATCCCTTAAAAAGACATCTCACGCAGAATTCTGTGCTTTTTGGCATGGACTCTTCTGCGGGAGATGTCTTTTGTTTCCTTTGTAATATCTCTTAATGCAAAATACCGAAGTCCACAATCCTTCGGTATCAATGCATAACAATGACCATTGCAAATAAATGCAAAGTGTTTGGCTTTCCAAGAGTCCTATTAGCTTTTTTTAAAGTCCTCTTCAAGTTCGTGGTGCTGAACATATGCAGAGTAATCTATTTCATTTTGCAAAGCTAAATATTTATCATGTATTATAGAAAAAATATTGGCTTTTTGTTCATAAATTGCCTTAAAATCTTTTTTTTTCAATTGGAATAATATAGGTATTATCCCTTAATGCAATTTTCCTAATTAGTCCGCTGGCATCGCTCCACTTAGAACGCCCTGCAATACCGTTCCAAGCAATCATAATACCAATTTTACACCGAGCAACATGAAGCAGTGAGAAAAATTTTCCAACATACGTCACATCTACGCTCTTCTTATAGTTTTTACATTCACACAAAAAAGAATCTTCTAAGAACGGAAAGGCTCTATCGATTCCTGCCAGTCGAGCATTTTCCGTCCAACAAAGCTGCAGATCGATCTCATTGCTGCTTGTACGAAGGTTTCTTCTGCATTCAAAAATTCCTGCATATCCTTGATATAATACTAAAGTGGATAAATCTTCTAACAGTTTTCCTTTATCACTCTGCTTAAAATCTTTATTGATTATTTTCTCATATAACTCTGCAAATTTTTTATAGCTTGTATCATCAAGCTGCAAAATGTGGGATTTATATTTTCCCATAGTCAGAAGCCACTCTGTCGCTGTCATTCCAATATCATTCAGAAAAGCCTCTGACCTTTTTACAATATCCGATTCGTTTGCCATTTATAAGACCTTATAGATAATAATTGCGTGGTTTAAGGGGGTCAATATTTCATAATCACAATGCAGGCAGTTGATTTCATCTGGTATTTCTGCAATAGTCTTATAATATTGACCTGTATATTTTTGACAGTGAGGGCAATATATCTGTAGATACTGCTCTAGAGCTTTCATTTCAACACACAATTCCAAAATTTCATAAACAGTCTTTATGTCCATTTTTAGATTACGGTGCATTGCATCTGGATACAACCAATCACCTGGCTTATAGCGCTCAAAAAATTTGGCTAATGCATCATAATCAATATCAAATCTTTTCTCCTTTAGCAAAGGAACCACTTTCACAAAGATATTTGATAGCATCATTCATCCGCTCCATTCCTAAATCTTTACAACCCCCAGTGATGTGTTGTAATGAAGTGTATCTACGGCTTAAGTAATCAAAGGTTATTTTGACTATGTAACTCTGCGATTCCACAGGCTTTACCCATTTCACATAAATGTAAGGATAACTTGCTGTCGCTTCCTTATCATTCAGGTATTGAGTAAGCAACTGCTTAATCTCAGGTGCCTCATTGAAAAGATCTTCATTTTCATCAATAAGTTCCCGAATTTCACCAATAAAGGGTAATACATAATCAGAACCCTCAGCTGCAGTCAGTTCAGCTGCACCACCCGAACTCATCTGCATCATCTGCTTATACATTTTTACATCTTCATTCTGTTTATCATTCACAATCTTTATTGCATCGGTATGCTCACAGGTATACAAGGAAAGTCCTAACTCTTTTTTTGTCCAGTCAATACAGCTGACTACCAATTTTTCATAAATCTCACTGTCAAAAGAGTCCGTATATTTTATAGCATCATAACGTATTTCCATGCACTGGTTGGACAGATCAAAGTATAGTACAATAGGATATCTATAATCAGTCTGCTCAAAAGATTCAGATGTAACATATGTTTTCTGCAGTGTAAATTTTATAAATACTCTGTCCTGTTCTTTCAGATAAATCGGTTTGGCATCCAAAAGAGAAGTATTAAGGACGAATTCTGGTTGGAAAGAGTTTTCATTAAATTCTAAGATTCCTCTTTCTGTCAAGATATCCGTCAGATTTTTGTCTGTATCAATTTGATAAAATAATGGTACAGAATATTTATACAGCTTTACAAATTCCCAATGTTCATAAAATCCGATGAAATCTTTGTTTACAGTTGTCTGAGAAAGTATACCCCGAAGGTCTTTCTTGGATTCAAAATATATAATTTTGTCAGGATCGAGCAGACTTCTCTGTTCTTCAAAAGTAATCCGGTGCTGTTCTTCTAATGACCTACAAATATGCCTCTGAAGATTATTGGAATATCCGAGTACCGTATTTTTATAAAAAGTCATAAAGGTTTTTTCATCCATTGGGGATCTCATTGGCGTTCCTCCTAATAGTAAAGCTATATACAGTATAATACATTTCACTGTTTTTTACCATATTTTTATGCGAAATTCGTAAGTTTCGTGAGTCACATCTATGATATATGTGAAAGGGAATAAAAGAGGTGGGAACCTACAGTAATCAGAGACCGCCACCTCTTTTGTGCAGAATTATATCTTTATCTAGATAATCATATGCGTCACTTCCGGTGCAAAGCGTTCCAGTGCCATGATGTCATGCATTTGGTACAAGATCTATTTACTTTATTTAGGGGGGATACTACATGAATCTATTCCGGAAACAGCTTTTGCATACACCAATATTTACCGCCCTGTTAGCGCTGCTGCTGGCATCAGCAGCAGCTTTTTGCTCCATTGGCGTCACTGCCTGGAGCGGCGTCAAATCACAGTTAAAACAAGTAGATTCCCAATACACCACCATTGCGGTTCCGCGTGGGGATACATTCTGGACAGGCTTACTGTACGAAGAGGATCAGCTGCGCCCCCTGGCGAGGCAGACCAGGCAAAGCTATCCGGGGCTGCTGGCGGAAGACTGTCGGGGATTCCTGGCGGCCCATGTGTCAGGATGCGAATCCTTATCTGCCTATGAGCTAAATAATTTTGGAAGTTCGGATTTTGATACCTATGGAAACAGCGGTTTGCCGTCTGCCGGCCTATGACATTCTGCCAAAGGCAGAGGAGATTATTGTTGGTTCCAGTCTGCACACTGCCGATGGGCAGGTTCCCTTTGAAGCAGGCAAGACCTACCTGCTGTTTGGCATCTATAAGGGCACGCAAGCGCAAAAGAACCTTCAACTGCAGGAGGGGGAAGCCACATGGGATTTCCCTTATCCCGGGACGCATCTCTTTGTAGTTGATGGGAGCACAGACAGTGGATCGTCCTGCCGTAGTGATGAGGGAAATATGCTGTTTTCCTGGCAGGAAATCAGAGAAGGCGAGGAGTTCTATCTGAATCTGACAGAGGATTCCCTTCCTTTTTATGCGGAATATACCGGGGAATTACAGGATTTTCTGGATAGCAGCGACGGGGCTGTGTGGAAGGATCAGATTATCCCCATGTGCCAGATCAATCATGAAAGCGCAGGGGTTATTTTCACTGACCATGTAAACAGCCTGCTTCTATTCAATACCGGAGAAGCCAGTATTCTGGAGGGCCGCAGCTTTGAAGCAGCGGAATACGCAGACGGTGAGGCCGTATGCCTGATCAGCGCTGCTTACGCCAGGAAAAACAACCTGTCTGTGGGCGATACCGTGAATCTGGATCTGTATCAGGCAGAACTGGCCTGGCGGGAAAACTTTACCGGCTCCATCAGTGGGAAAAGGGAGCCGATTTTGGTACAGTCGCCCTGCAAGCCGGACAATCGGATCCATGTGCAGAAGGACTACACCATTGTGGGGATTTATACGGCGCCGGAGTTCTCCTATGGCCTGCACAGCTTCCAGGCAGACACGATATTCATTCCCAGGGCCTCTGTCCCGGGAGCTTCGGCCTATGAGGATATTCTCAATCCTTTGCTCTATTCCATCATTTTGGAAAACGGCGGGGAGGCTGAATTTGAAACATATATGGAAACCTTGGGCTATGGGGGCGCATTTGCATATTTCAATCAGAACTACAATGCGCTGGCGGATACCATGTCGGTGATTTCAGCCAATGCCCAGCGTCTGCTGTTCCTTGGGTGCGGCGTATTCCTGCTGGCCGCGGCGCTGTTCCTGAATCTGCGAAGGATGGGAGCCTCTGCGCAGGGGATGCGGCGGTTGGGGGTCAAGGCAACAACAGTATGGAGCCAGCAGCTCCAGGCCCTGGCAAGTCTGCTGGCTGTCTCCGTGCTGCTGGGGGCCGGATTGGGTGCAGCCCTGTATGGAGCGGTAACGGCACAGGTGCTGTCGGAAGCCATCGCTCTGCGGCCCTTGGCGCTTCTTGCCTGCGCCGGCATACAGGCAGCAGCATTGCTTCTGGCCGGGGCTGTCTGCGCATGGCTGGTGGCAAGGCGCAACCCCATGCAGACTGGGAAACGGGGGAAAGGATTATGAAGCAAAACAGGAGGTCCGGTCAGGCCCTTTGGCAGGTGGTCCTGGCGGCTATGTGGCATCGGAAGGGATTTGGTATTCTGCTCTTTGGGGTGGCGGCCCTGGGTGTATTTGCTTCTGCTGCCCTGCAGAACCTGACCGTCCGGCAGGAGGCCGCCATGGCGGAAATGGTACGGGATACGCAGATCCACTGCGTAGTCACGGACGCCCATGGTACGGACAGCGATAATTTAGGGATGTTTTCCGCTTTTGTAGATATGCTGCTGGGGCTGCGGCGTGAACGGGGATGCTATCTGGATGAATATGTGAAAAATGTCCGGGCAAAGGCTTCCTTCCCACTGGAGCAGCCCGCAGATATGACTTTGCGGCGGATTTTAAGCTTTGATTCTGACAGCGCCCTGGCAGATGTGGCTGGTGTCCGGATTGAGCTGGCGGAAGGATGGGCAGAGGCAGTATTCCAAACAGACGCCCGGGTGTGCATGGCTCCCGAAGGGCTGGGAACACAGCCTGGCGCAGAGGGCCAGCCCTGTATAAACGTGATTCGAAACGGCGTACCCCTAACCCTTCAGGTGATCGGCACGGTCTATGGCGGCCCGGGGAACGTGATTTGGTGTCCCTTTTATTTGCAGCAGGAAGGGGTTACGGAAGCGTTTCTGGTGGAAAGCTGCTCCTTTGATATTTGCCTGGGGCTCAAGGGGCGGAGGGTGTTTGGCCAGGTATTTGCAGAGCAGGTTCTGCTGGCCATACCGGGAGCTGTGGTGGGCGGCAGCGCCGGCCTTTTGCTGGAGGGCTCTTTTTCCGCGGGGGCCCTTGCCCGGGCAGGACTGATTCTCGGGATTTTTCTTGCAGGGGCAGCAGCGGCCTGCTGGAAGGTAACCCGTGTGAATGTTATGAAACTGATGAAAGTGGAGGAATGAGGGATGAAATGCTTACAGGTCAATGAGGTGGTATATACCTATCAGAATAAATACCAGACCGTACAGGCCTTAAGGGGCGTCAGCGCAGACTTTGTGCAGGGGCAGATGTATGCGATTATAGGAACCTCCGGCAGCGGCAAGACCACGCTTCTGTCCCTGCTGGCAGGCCTGGATGTGCCCTCTGCCGGCAGCATCACCTGGAACGGAGAATCTACCGCCAGTCTTGACCGTGACCAATACCGCCTGGAGCATGTTTCGGTGATTTATCAAAATTTTAATCTGTTTTTCCATCTGACTGTTCTGGAAAATGTCGCCTATCCCCTGTACGTCCGGAAAACGGCGAAGCAGGATGCAGATGATATTGCCCGGGAGCAGCTGCTGGCAGTAGGGCTGACAGAAGACCAGTGGGGACGTTTTCCCAACATGCTCTCCGGGGGCGAGCAGCAGCGGGTGGCCATTGCCCGGGCGCTGGCGGCAGGGAGCGAGATTATTCTGGCCGACGAGCCTACGGGCAGCCTAGACAGCGAGAACAGCCAAAATATTGTGGAGATTCTGCGGCAGCTGGCCCACGGGAACAACCGCTGCGTCATCATTGTGACCCACGATCCCGCTGTGGCGGATGCCGTGGACGTGGTGCTGCGGATGAAGGATGGGAAAGTTTTTACCGATACAGCAAAAACGCCGCTCCCAGGAGCACAGCCAGGAATCCAGCATTCACAGCCGTAAAGCATCCGATATACCGGCCCCGCTCCCCAGGCAGGGCTGCTGCCACAAGGCGATAGGAAATCAGGCTTGCCATGGATGCAATCAAGGTGCCAAGGCCCCCGATATTGGTGCCAATGAGCAATGCCTCCCACTGGCTGGTGAAGCCGGATAGGAGAAGTGCGGCCGGAACATTACTGATCACCTGGGAGGACAGAACTGCCGTGAGAACTTCCTGGCCGTCAATCATCTGCTGCAGGAAGCTGCAAAATACTTCGATCCGCCCCATATTGCCGATAAAGATAAAGAAGCCCACAAAGGTCAGGAGCAGGCTGTAATCAACGTGCCGCAGGGTCCTGCGGTCTGCGGCCAATACGGCTGCCAGGATCAGAAGAACCATGATCCATACCGGCAGAACCCGGGCCACACAGCACAGGCAAAGAAGAAATAAGATGCCATACATCACAGCCTTCCGGCAGCTTTTTGGGGCTTCCGTCTCCTGTAAGCAGAGGTTCTCCAAAGACACCTTTTTCCGTACAAATATCAAAATGATAATCAGTGCTGCCGACAGGACGGTCAGGGGCAGCATCAGCAGAAGAAACTGCCCTGGCCCCATTCCGGATCTGGAATACAAGTATAGATTCTGGGGATTTCCGATGGGCGTAAGCATACTGCCAAGATTTGCCGCCACTGTCTGGAGGACCACCACAGGAATCAGTGTCTTTTTCCGGCCGGCCAGCTCCAAGACCTGAAGCGCAAAGGGGACAAATGTAATCAAGGCTACATCATTGGTGATAAGCATGCTGGAAAAAAAGCATAGCAGCACTAAAATCAACTCCAGCTGGCGGCTGTTTTTTACAGTTGACAGCATTTTTTTGGCAGCCTGGGCAAACAGCCCCAGCCGGTTCAGCCCTGCCATCACAGTCATCAGGCAGAACAAGAGTCCCAGTGTATGAAAATCAATATAATCGATATAGGCTGCGTCCGGGTGGATCACGATAGCGGAAACAGCAGCCAGCAGCCATGCGGCAATCAGCACAAAATTCATTTGTAGATCTCCTTGTAATCGTGGCAGAATCCATCATGTCAAAAAGTAATATGAGCAGCCCGGCAAATGGGGCGTTTCAAAACAGAGATTGGCAAATGGGGCGTTTCACATCACAGGATCCCCCTGATAATATTCCATCACAGCCTCCTTTGTCCTTAACAGACGGATTGCCTCCGCATCGTAATAAGTTTCGTAAAAGCTGCGGGTCAATGCGAACACCAGGGTGGCATCCTTTGGTGTAAAGGCCGCCATCACAATCAGGCGGAACTTGTAGCGGTTCCAGATCATCCGGTGGTTCAGCACGGCAATGGACAGCCTTGTCTCCGAGGCCGGGACAAGAGAATGGAGGAACAGGATCCCAGGGCAGCGGGCAAAGGGACAGATCGATTCCCGCCGCAGAATGTCGGCAATGAAATCATCCCCCACGATCCCCTCCTTGATAAAATCCTGGGCCAGGTATTCAATGGCAGCAAAGCGGGAGGGAAAGCCATTCCGCTCATGCCAGAAGGCGTTTTCCAGAAGCGAAGCCAGGGAGACGGAGGGGTTGGGGTACAGGTGCTCCATCCGCCGGCTGGAAATGTAGTGCTGGATCCGCAAAAGATCCGTGGAATCCATAAAGGTGGAGATTCGCAGCACATCCACATGCTCTGCGGAGGGAAATTCCTTCCGGGTAGTAGTGAGAATCAGCTCTGTATCCGAATAGTCATACGCGCTCCTGCTGTTGATGGGGAACAGGGCGATCACATCAATATAATTGGCAAAGGCTCCCAGTACCTTCCGCTTCAGGGACCAGACTCCCGCCAGGTTCAGGTGGCCGCAGAGCACCGTGCGGATTTTGTACTCTGGATGGTGGTGGTAATAGTATTCCAGAGCCCCGCTGATACAGTAGGCCAGGTACAGAAGCTCCGCGCTGTGGAGGTAGTAGCCCAAGTATTTTTGGGCAGTCAGCTGAAACAGATGGGCAAATTCATATTCCACCGCCAGCTTTCCTTTTGTAATGTCCGGGTTTCCCTGGGCATTCCAGGTCTGAATTGGCGCCTGGAGGCTGCGGATATACTGCAGCAGGGTGATATAAAAGTCCTCGTCATTAAAAAAATCCAGGTGGAACACATCGCGGATATTCTTCAGGTAGTCGTTGGCCATCTCAATGGTCAGATCCGTAAAATACCGATAGACTGTCTCAAAGGTCAGGAGGCTGGCATCCAGCAGATGGGAGGAAGCCACCAGCTGGTAAATATCGTCCCGCTCCTCTGGACGGAAGGCGCATTTCAGCTTCGCCTCCAGGGCATCCATCATATCCTGCACAGCGCCCTGGGCAGCAGAATCCGGCTTGGGCGCAGGGGGGGCATCCGGAAGCAGGTGGCCGGAACGGATCCTGTGGTACATGATGGCAAGAGCCAGGTTCAGGGTCACCAGGCTGGAATCCTCCATGGCCAGGTTGAAGTGCCGGAGATGGACCGGAACCTCTTTCATGATAATCTCCAGAATATCTTCATCCAGAAATTCATAGCCATAGTAGGCATTTCCCTTACTGTCATAATCCCAATCCTCCCGAAACAGGCGGTTTAAGATTTCCCGCCGCTTCCGCTCATTCCGTTCAAAGGATATTTCCTCCTTCTGCTGGTACAGGCAGATATGGGGGGCTGACTGTACAAAGCGGAATTTCAGATGGCGCAGGTCATGATCCAGGGTGGTATGGCTCACTGCCATCTCATCCTCCAGGTCATATAGGGAGATGGGGGTATCGCAGAGGCAGAGCTGAAAGGCCAGGTAACGCACCCGGTCCTCACGGGTGAGGAAGGCGGAATCCTCCCGCACCCAGTTCACCAAAAGCTCCATATCTGCCGCAGACAGCAGATACCCCTTGCTCTTGACGGACAATACCTGGGCATTTAAGGAGACCAGGCTCTGGTTCAGCTCTGTGATGTCCGTGCGGATGGTTCGGGAGGAGACGCCAAGCTGGCGGCCCAGCTCTGCGCCGGTGATGTAGCTGGTCCTGCTTTGAAGGATTTGAAGGATTTTTTGTTGACGTAAGGGAAGGGATAGCATAGGGGGTACCTCCTGGGTATGATATGGGGGATATTGGGGAAGCACCGTTGTGCCATTTGCCACCCCATCATCCCCCCTCTCTCTAGTATACCAGAAACTTTTTCCACTTCAAAGAGGAAAAAGTAAATTTGAGGAAATTCCTTGTACTGGGTAAGATGAATTTAGAAAAAAGAAAACAACCCATAAAACCCACAAGGAGGTATTTGCAATGAAATATGAAAACATTAGGAAAATCGTTCTGGACGCAATCTTAGAGGCAGTGGAGGATGGCCTGATCCATGGAACATCCGGCAACATTGCACTGCGGGACGACAATGAGGACGTTGTGGCCATTACCCCCAGCGGAATTTCCTACAAGGGAATGACAGCCGATCAGATCGCCATTGTAGACATGCACGGAAAATGGCTGGACGGCCCCTTCAAGCCCTCCTCCGAGGTGCCGATGCACACTGCAGCCATGAGAGCCAGAAGCGATGTCCGCGCCACGGTACATACCCATGGAATGTTTGCAACCATCGCAGCAATGTCCGACGAGCTGCTGCCCACCACACCGCCTCAGTGTGAGTTTTATCCGGTTGGGATCGTGCCCTTCGTAATGCCAGGAAGCAATGAGGTTGCTGACAAGGTGGTAGAGGCTCTGGGAGAGACAGGAAGAACCGTTCTCATCAAGAACCACGGCATGTTCAGCGTAGGTAAGAACATGAAGGCAGCTATGGCGGCAGCCGTATATACCGAGGAGATGGCTCAGATTGCATACTATGCCAAGGTTGCAGGCGTTTATCAGCCCATGCCCAAGGAAGCCATTGACAAGATGCTGGCTTTGATTGCAGCAGATCAGGCAGTTTAATCCGGAGGGGAAGAAGATGTTTAACTTTTTTGTAAAGAGCAATATCGTATTTGGCCGGGGCGCAGTAGAGCAGCTTCCGGATATGATCAAGGGCTACGGCATGCAGCATGTGATGGTAGTATATGATGCCGGAGTGAAGGCTGCGGGTATTGCCGAGCAGGTCATGGCCCAGGTGGAGAAGGCCGGGGTGGCCTCCACGGTATTTGACGGCGTAATCCCCAATCCTACCAATGAGGTGGTAGAGGAAGCGGCAGCCATTGCGAAGGAGAAAAAGATAGACGGTTTTGTGGCCGTGGGCGGCGGAAGCAGTATTGACCTGGCAAAGGCCATCAATGTACTGATGACCAACCCGGGCAAGATCGGTGAGTACGGCGGCATGAATATGGTAAAAAATGACTGCCTGCCCCTGATCGCCATCCCCACCACAGCAGGAACCTCCAGCGAGATCACCAACGTAAGCGCCCTGATTGATACCGAGAAGGTGATCAAGTACGTGGTGATTGATAATAAGATCGTGGCCTCTGACGTGATCTGTGATCCGGACTTTACCAAGACCATGCCCGCAGGCGTGACGGCGGCGACCGGTATGGATGCCATTACCCATGCAGTGGAGAGCTATATTTCCAATATGGCAACACCTCTCACCGGTTATAATTCCCTGGAGGCATTGAAGATTTTCCGGGAATATCTCCCCAGAGCCGTGAAGGACGGATCTGACATGGAAGCCAGGGAGCAGATGATGCTGGGCTGCATTATCGCAGGCTTTGCATTCTCCAATGCAAACCTGGGCCTGGTACACGGGATTGCCCACACCTTAAGCGCCCACTTCGGCCTGGCTCACGGCATGGCCAATGCTACGGTTCTTCCCTATGTTATGGAATACAATGCCGCAAGCTGCCCGGAGAAGATGGTGGATATGGCCAAGGCCATCGGACTTCCGGTTACCGGCAGCCAGGAGGATATGTACCTTCTGTCCAAGGATCTGCTGGCTATGACCAAGGAGCTTGGCATCAAGACACTGTCGGAACAGGGCATTGAGAAGAAGGATTTCGATATGCTGGCGGATGATGTATTGAAGGAGCCGGTGCTTGGATTTAACCCCCGTCAGAATATCACCAAGGAAGATGTTCTGGCCATTCTGGAAAAGGCATTTTAAATAGAATCGCTCATAGAGGAGGAAATCAATCATGAAGAAAAAAATGGCACTTTGCACTCCCATTCCGGAGCAGCAGATGGAATATATCAAAGAGCAGTGTGACGTTGTGATTTGCGGCGAGTTAAAGCATGGAAAAGGAAACGTTACCGAGGATATGACAAGAGAGGAATGCATGGGCGCAGAGCTGGTAGTCCTGGGCGATGAGGTTGCAGGCGCTGACACCATCAAGGCATGGGCAGAGTCCGGCATGAAGTTCTTAGGGGTAGCAAAGGGAACCCCTGCTACCGTAGACTATGATGCAATCGCTGATGCAGGGCTGGAGCTGTCCTACACACCGGGCCGTAACCGTGTGGCAGTAGCGGAGTTTAACATGGGCATGATGATCGCAGTGGCCAGAAGGCTTTCCTTAAGCGCTACCGGCCTGCAGAAGGGCGAGCACCTGGGCGCGCCTGTGGAGGATGTGTTCCAGGTACCGGATGTAAAGAACGTGATCTGGGGGCCGCTGGATGAGAACCATCCCTTTACCGATTACGGCATCGGCTTTGAGCTGTACGGGAAGAAGCTCGGAATTGCAGGCTACGGCGCCATCGGCCGTGAAGTGGCTGTAAGGGCTAAGGCCTTTGGCATGGAGATCCTGGCATACGATCCCTATCTGCCGGCAGAGAAGATCGAGGCAGACGGGGCAAGGGCGGTAGACCTTGACACCATGCTTTCCGAGAGCGATATGGTCAGCATCCATCTTCCGGTCGTACCTGCTACCAAGAACATTGTAAATAAAGACTGGTTCTCTAAGATGAAGCCCACGGCTTACGTGATCAATACCGCCAGGGCGGCAGTCATTGACCAGAGGGATCTGGTGGAGGCGCTGCAGAATAAGACAATCGCCGGTGCAGCCATTGACGTATACTGGCAGGAGCCCATTCCGGCCAACCATCCGCTGCTGTCCATGAGAAACGTGCTGTGTACCCCCCATATGGCCGGGTTAACTACGGATGTGGACGGATGGTCCGGCACCATGATGGGGCAGGAGATCACCGCGTACCTGAAGGGGGAGCCGAGAAAATATCTCTGGAAGCTGAGAAAATAAGGCACTCAATATTTGCGATATCATTTGACGCAGGTGTGAAGCACCTGCGTCAGCATGGAATAGGAGGAACTATGGGAGCAAAGAGCTGTCCGGGAAAAGAGCTGTACCCGCATCTGTTTTCCCCAATCAGAATCGGAAATATCCGATTGAAAAATAGAATTATCGCTGCGCCGACAAGCCCCAGTATGATCACTACCGAAGGCTTTTTCACGCCGGAGATGCGGGCATATCTGGAAGAGAAGGCCATGGGCGGCGCGGCTGTTGTAACCTATGGAGAGGCCATTGTACATTCTAAAACTGGAAAAAGCCATAACAAGCAGGTGGAGCTGGACCGTTTTGGGGTGCGCCAGGAGATGGCGCCGGTGGCCCATGCCATCCACAACGCAGGGGCTTATGCCAATATTCAGCTGTCCCACGGCGGCAAATACGGCGGCCTTGCCAGTGTTGGCGGCGACCATACGGCCTGTGAGGTGGCCTATGGCCCCAGCCATGAGCTTCTGCCGGAGGGGGAGGTTTTTGAAATGCCCAGGGAGATGATCTATGAGATCATCGAGTCCTACGGAAAGGCTGCAAAGCTTTGCAAGGACTGCCGGTTTGATATGGTACAGGTACATGCGGCCCACGGCTGGCTGTTTTCCCAGTTCCTGTCCCCGGTGATGAACCGTCGCACCGACGAGTTTGGCGGTTCCCTGGAAAACCGGGCGCGGTTTTTAATGCTGTCCCTGGATGCAGTGCGTGCGGCCGTAGGCCCTATGTTCCCGGTGGAGCTTCGGATCTCCGGGGATGATATGACGGATGCGGGCCTGAATCTGGAGCAGTGCATTGAGGTGGCAAAGCTGGTGGAGGACAAGGTAGACCTGTTTAACGTATCCTGCGGAAACCATGAGGATCCCGATATGTTCTGCCGTACCCATCCCTATGCCTTCTACCCCAGAGGCGTCAATGTATATCTGGCGGCAGAATTTAAAAAGCATGTGAAAAAGCCGGTAGCCTGTGTGGGCTCCCTGAATGACCCGGCCCAGATGGAAGAGATCATTGCCTCCGGTCAGGCGGATATCATTGAGATAGCCCGTGGCCTGCTGGCAGACCCCTATTTGCCCAAGAAGGCGCTGGAGGGCCATGCAGACGATATCACTCCCTGCCTGCGGTGCTATGAGTGCTTCGGGGAGGGGACGAAGAACGAGACCGTAAAGTGTGCGGTGAACCCCACCATGGGACAGCAGCTGCCGGAGAAATACGGGCATAGAGCGCCGGAGAAGAAGAAACGTGTGCTGGTGGCCGGAGGCGGCCCGGGCGGTATGGAAGCGGCGATTGTCTGTGCACAGCGGGGGCATGATGTAACCCTGGTGGAGAAGTCGGAGAAGTTGGGGGGCAACCTCCATCCGGCAGGAGCGGCATATTTTAAAGAGGATATTGCAAAGCTCTGCAAGGTTCTCTGCGGGCGCGTGGAGCGGGCCGGTGTGAAGGTTGTGCTGAATACCGAGGTAACACCGGAATATGTGAAGGAATTTGACCCGGATGCATTTTTCATCGCCATTGGGGCCAATGAGCTGAAGCCTCCCATCAAGGGGATCGATTCCGATAAGGTAGTAATGGCCTGCGATGCGGAGCTGAATCCCGAACAGCTGGGACGGCGGGTAGCCATCATGGGCGGCGGGTTCGTCGGCGGTGAGGCTGCCATCTCCTTCAAGAGCCATGGCAGAGACTGTACCATCATCGAGATGAAGGACGTTCTGGTGGAGGAGGTAAACAATTTCTACCGTGGAGCGCTGACCCACAAGATTGAGGAGTCGGCAGAGATCTATCTGAGCACAAAGGTAAAGGAGATCACCGACGCCGGGGTACTCTGTGAGCGGGACGGCCAGGAGCTTTTGATTGAGGCAGATTCCGTGGTATGTGCATTGGGATTCCGGGCGCCTTATGCAAAGGTGGACGAATTGGCAGAGCTGGTGGATGAGTATTACATTGTGGGCGACTGCAGCAATGTGGGGGGAGAAGGGACAGGGAAGTGTGGTAT